>JAHJTL010000098.1 GCA_018829775.1 Chloroflexota bacterium
GCTGTCAGGAATTGACAAAGGCAGTCGGTAGCGACATAATACCCTTAAATATTGATATGAAAAGGAGGTCGCCATGCCTGTATATATGATGTTGACTACCCTTACCGATGCGGGACGCAAGGCGCTTCAGGATGACCCCGAAATATTGCGGGGATTCAATAAAGAAGTGGAGTTTATGGGGGTCAAGATACTGGACCAGTACGCGCTTCTCGGCCAGTACGACTTCGTTAACATTGTGGAAGCGCCGAGCAATGAAGTCGTGGCCAAACTGGCCACCAGATTAAGCGCCCAGGGCCACTTTTCCACGCTTACCCTGGCCGCAATCACCCTTGACGCGCTTATTGATACTCTTAAGGAAAAAGACAGGCCCTGGCAGTAGCGAAGGCAGCGGGGGAAAACGCACATCTCAGCGCAGTTGCGAACTGAAGCCTGAAGCAATTCCAGTCGCGAAGCGCTATAATTTTACATAATGTTGCAGGTTAAGCCATGTCAGCATTACCATCTGAAGTGAAATCGAAAATCCTGACCATGCAGAGGGGTGAAATAACCGAGCATTTCATCTACCAGAAGCTGGCGAAATCGGTGAAAGACCCTCACAATCGAAATGTTCTCCAGCGCATCGCTAAAGATGAACTGGGGCACCATAACCTGTGGCAGAGATATACCGGCGAAAAATCACATCCAAGTCGGCTGAAGACATGGCTTTACTATTTCATTTCACGTGTTTTCGGGCTTACCTTCGGCATAAAGCTCATGGAGCTGGGTGAGGAGCAGGCGCAGGCGGCCTATGCCGAAATCGCCCAATTCGTTCCGGTGGCCTCCAATATTGCCCGCGATGAGAACCGGCACGAACGACAGCTTATCAGCTTGATTGATGAAGAGCGACTTCGCTATACCGCGGATATGGTGCGGGGTTTGAATGTGGCGCTGGTGGAGCTTACCGGGACACTGGCTGGCCTGACGCTGGCGCTACCTGAGTCAGACCTGATTATACTCGCCGGGTTGATTACCGGGGCAGCGATGGTGCTTTCCGTAGCCAGCACCGAGTACCTGGCGACAAAATCGGGCGAGGGCGGCCACAGCCCTTTAAAGGCGGTCCTCTACGGCGGCTTGGCCAATGTCATTACCTTTGTCTTTTTACTCTTTCCCTACCTTGTCTTTCACAATGTCTATGTAGCTATGGGGCTGATGATTTTCAATGCTATTGTCGTGGTCTTCCTGTTCAGCTTTTACATCTCGGTGGCCAAAGAGATTTCTTTCCGCAGAAGATTTTCCGAGATGGTGCTTATCAGCCTTGGAGTGGCGGCGCTGGCCTTCGTCATCGGTTATCTGGCCAGGACGTTGCTGCATATAAATATTGAGTGAGAATACGCACCCAGAGCGAGCTACCGTCTCTTGAACCCTGACTAACGGCTGTACTGAATTTCGGCGTTGGGATAAACCGCAACGGTGGCACCAGCGCCGTTCTTTTCCCGGAGCACTTTCAGTACATCTTCCCACCGATGTAAGAACAATGCTCTGTCCTTGCCACCGAACCAGCACCGGCTGGAGAGGTCGGGATATTCGGTGTAAACGATAAGACGGTCGACCTGAGAAGGGATTTTCCGCTCTCTTCGCAGCGGGCCCCAGATTGTCTCCCCGAATGGCCCCAGAAGGTAATGCGTTACCTGTCCCTCAGGGTGGTTGGCGATGACGACGACGTCTCCTCCCTCGGGTTTCAGCGATGGGTAGGTGATGGCCTGGCCTATCCAGGCTTCATTCGCCTTGGCGAAGGCATTGGCGATGGCGATATCTTTGCCCGCCAGCTTTGGCGTCAGGTAATGCGGCTTGGCTTCCTTGACCGCTTCTTCATAAGCCGGTCTTAGCGCCCCGGCATAGATGGCCACCGTTTCCCCCCACATATTGACTATGCAGTTGATGAGGACGTCGAGGCTAGCCAAATCGGCCGCCTCTTCGATGTCCAGACGTCCCAGGTTACCGTCGTAGACGCCATGACCCGTATACTGAGGCCCTTTCGCCAGTTGAGCTTGGCGGAACATCTTGTGGTTATATTCAATGGTCTCAAATGAAGTCACCCCGGGGAGGATGATTTTCCCGCCGCCGCCAAAGCCGGTACTGGGATGGGGCACCACCGAACCGATGGCGATTTTAAGGTCGCACTTCATTACCTCGTCGTTAACACAGACCCTGGTGCCATAGGTCTTCGTCGTACCAACGTACGTGCAGTTGGCGTAGGGGTTGTGGTTGAAAACCGGGAAACGGGCTAACGTCTCCTCGCCGAGCTTCTTGACGAAGTCGAGGCGGTTCATGGCGCCGTGGCAGCCCAGCGCGGCAATGAAGCGGATGTTGCTATCGGGAATGCCGGCAGCGCCTAATTCTTCGAGCACAAAAGGAACGATTTCGGCCACTCGGGTCACCCTGGTCATATCGTCAAAGATGATAACCACTTCCTTTTTCCCCTTGGCCAGTTCCCGTATCGGAGGCGTGCCGATTAGCTTTCCGGTTACCGTTTCACCGATCTGTTCCGGGCTCAGGGCGGGGCGGTTATATCCGGCCATATAGCCCATCTCAACCTGCCAGTCATCCGGCAGAGGCAGTTGTAATTCTTCGGTTCCATGCCAGGCGAGCTGTGGAATTCTGAGTATGTTTGACATTATTCACTCCTCATTAAGATTATGAACAATACTGTATGTCAGCATTGGGATAGACGGCGACCCTGGCGTCGTTGCCATGCGTTGCCTGGAGAAGCTTCAAGACTTCGTCCCATCTACTACAGTAAATAATTCTGGCATCATCGTCAAACCAGTTGCTGCCCGGATGAGGGTATTCATTGTAGGCAATCAGGCGATTTACCTTCTCCGGTATCTGTACCCGCCGGTGCTGCACTGCCCAGGTGTCTCTTCCCCAGCGACCCCCTAGGTAATGAGGGACCCGCCCCTCGGGATAATTGGCGATGAGGACCACATCGCCACCGACGTGGCTCACCGCGGGGAAAGATATGAGCAGGCCGATTGAGGTGACATTATTCGGAGAGGAAATGTTGGCAATCACGATATCTTTTTCCGTCACCTCTGGCGTCAGGTAGTGATTCTTCGCTTCTTGCACGGCGGCATCGTGAGCCGCCAGCATGTCGCCGGCATAGAGCGATACGGTCTCCCCCCGGCCATTTATCAGGCAGTTGATGAGGAAGTCCACACCTACTAGCCTGGCTGCCTCATCAATATCCCGTCGCAGCGGATTGTGGTGGTAAATGCCCATGCCAACTTCTGGCTTCTCTCTTGGCTTTTCCCGACTTTTATGGCCCATCATATGATTATACTGGATGGTTTCAGAAGAGGCTACCCCAGGGAGAATGCTCTTACCTCCGCCGCTAAAACCGGCAATATGGTGCGGCACGACCAGCCCGATGGCAATTTTAAGGTCACACTTCATGACTTCTTCGTTTACATACACTTTTGTCTCATATGTAGTGGTGGTACCAGCGTAGGTGCAGTTGCCGAAGGCGTTATGGTTATAAACGGGGAAGCGTGAGACAATATCTTCAGTCAGCTTCTGAATAAAATGGCGGCGGTACATCGGGCCATGTAAACCCAGTGCGCAGACAAATCTTATTCTATCATCGGGAATACCGGCCGCAGCCAGTTCTTCGAGGACAAAAGGCGCTATCTCGGCTGTCCTGGTAGCCCGTGTCTGGTCGTCAAAGATAATGACTATTTCTTTTTTTCCTATGGCCAGTTCACGCAGCCCGGAGGTACCAATTGGTCTGCTGAGCGCTGCCCTCATCTCTTCAGGTTTTAAAGCCGGATGGCTGAAACCAGTCATAGGACAGTGCGTAACCTGCCAGCTATCGGGGAGAGGCAGTTCCAGCTCTTTCGTTCCGTGACAGGCAAGCTGCGGTATTCTGAGCATGTTTGGCATTATGGATTCTTCTCACGACGGGCATTACCTGCCCATGCGGCTGTCCTAACATTATATCACGGCAATTGACCATGCCTTCAAATTTATTCGTATATAGTTACTTTTCTTTTTCTCCTATTGTTGCGGGTTTCTGGTCTATGACGTATACTAATGGACGAGATTTTACAGTGAGGAGGTAACTGATGCCACACGGTTACAACGGTAAGGTTTTAAGAGTCGATCTTTCCTCAGGGCGTATCAAGACGGAGGAATATCCGGACCATTTCTATCGACAGTATTTTGGTGGGGAAGGCTTTATTGGCTATTTCTTGCTGAAGGAGCTTAAACCTGGTGTCGAGCCTTTAAGCCCTGATAACAAGCTAATCTTTGCTGCCGGTCCGTTGACCGGGGCACCGGCCGGAGGATGCGGCCGGCACAGCGTGGGTGGTAAATCACCGCTCACCGGCGCTTTTGGCGAGGCCGATTCAGGAGGCTACTGGGGAGCGGAGCTGAAAATGGCCGGTTTTGACGCCATAATCGTGGAAGGTAAGGCAGAAAAACCGGTCTATCTTTCTATTCAGGATAATAAGGTCGAGCTTAAAGATGCCCGCCACCTGTGGGGAATGAAGACGCTGGAGTGCCAGAATGCCATCCGCGATGAGCTTGGCGACCAGCTGGTCAAGGTGGCATATATCGGTCCCGCCGGGGAGAAACTGGTCAGGTATGCCAGTGTCATGAATGACCTCGATGCCGCCGCCGGACGGACAGGCATGGGAGCGGTGATGGGCTCCAAAAACCTGAAGGCTATCGCCGTCCGTGGGCGCCAGCGCGTTTCCATTGCCGACCCGGCAACGTTCAAAGAAATCGCCGGGTGGATTGCAGAGAACACACCGATTACCAACAAGGGGATGCACGATTTCGGTACGGCGCGGGTGGTGGCCGTCCTCGACCCGGTGGGAGGTCTGCCGACCCGTAATTTCCAGGTTGGCTCCATTGATGGTGCCGATAAAATAAACGGGCAGGCCATGAAGGACACCATTCTGGTCAGGCGGAGGGCTTGTTTCGCCTGCCCGGTGCAGTGCAAGCGCGAGGTGAAGGTGGACAAGCCGTATGTGGTCGACCCGCGCTACGGTGGTCCCGAATATGAAACGATTGCCGCGCTGGGTTCTGACTGCGGCATCACTGATTTGCCTGCCATTTCCAAGGCAAACGAGCTGTGTAATGCCTATGGACTGGATACCATCTCCTGCGGGGCAACCATTGCCTTCGCTATGGAGTGTTTTGAAAACGGGCTGCTGAGCGCCAAGGATACCGGTGGAATGGAGCTGCGCTTCGGCAATACCGAAGCCATGTTGCAGATGGTCGAGCAGATTGCACTGCGCCAGGGTTTCGGCGATACGCTCGCCGAGGGCGTGGCGCGAGTGGCCAAGAAAATCGGACCCGCCGCTGAGGAATATGCAATGCACATCAAGGGCCAGGAACTGCCCATGCATGAACCCCGTTTGAAGCAGGGTATGGGCGTTGGCTACGCCATATCCCCGACCGGTGCCGACCACTGTCACAATATCCATGACACCGTCTATACGGACATAGGCCCGATGCTGGAGGCGGCATACCCGTTTGGCATACTGGAGCCGATGGCCGCCAATGACCTGTCATCGGCCAAAATCCGATTGCTCAAGTATTACACTGAATTCATCCACTTCCTTAACTGCGCCGTATGTTGCTACTTCGTCATGTCGCTGAGTTTTGTTGGGCTGGAGCGAACCACGCAACTGGTCAAAGCGGTGACCGGCTGGGATACCACGTTCTTCGAGTTGCTGAAGGTAGGCGAACGGTCAACTAACTTGGCACGAATTTTCAACTTGAGAGAAGGCTTCACCGTCAAGGATGACACCATGCCGAAGCGCTTCTTTGCCCCCCATCCTTCCGGGCCGCTCAAGGCGGCGCTTGACCCCAAGGCCTTTGAGGAAGGTAAAGCGCTTTATTACGATATGATGGGCTGGCCCAATGGCGTCCCGACGCCGGGCAGGCTTGGCGAACTGGGTATTGAGTGGGCGGCATCAGAGCTGCCTGCAAAATAAGATAATTCCTGAGTAGCTGAATAAAGGAGGTGAAGCTGCTATGAGCGGAAGACTCTGGGAACCTTTCCGCATCGGGCGCATGGAGCTAAAAAACCGGGTGGTGATGCCCCCGATGGTCACCAGGTACGCTGCCGATGACGGGTTTGTCACCGAACGTACCAAGAACTACTACGAGGCACGTGCCCGCGGCGGTGCCGGGCTGATTATCGTAGAGGCGACCTATGTTCATCGTCAGGGATGGGCTTTCCCCAACCAGCTCGGCATCAGTGATGATAAGTTTATTTCCGGGATGAGAGAGCTGGTGGATGCGGTTCATAAACACGGTGCCAAGATTGGCATCCAGATTCACCATGGCGGCCGCGAGGCTAAATCGACCGTGAATGGGTTGCAACCTGTTTCCGCCTCACCACTGCCCGGCTTGGCCGGTGAAACACCCAGGGAAATGGCGGTTGAGGAAATTGCTGAAACCGTGGCCTATTTCGCCGATGCTGCGTTCAGGGCAAAGACAGCCGGGTTTGATGGGGTGGAAATCCACGGGGCACATGGCTACCTCGTTGACCAGTTCCTGTCGCCCAATTCAAACAAACGTAAGGATGAGTATGGTGGCAACGTGCACAACCGGGCGCGATTTCTCCTGGAAATCATTGCTGACGTAAAAGAGGCCGTTGGCGATGACTATCCCGTCTGGTGCCGTATGGATGGCAAGGAATATGGCGTAGAGGGCATAACTCTGGAAGGTGCTCAGAAAACGGCACGTCTGGTACAGGAAGCCGGCTTGATGGCAATCCACGTCTCAGCCTGGGGGCCGGAATCGCCGGTAAATCGTACCACACCCACCTTTACCCCGGTGGTGATTGAAGACCTGGCGGAAGGGATAAAGAAAGCGGTTTCAATCCCGGTAATCGCCGTCGGCAGGATAACCCCCGAAGATGGTGAGCGATTATTGAAGGAGGGAAAGGCGGACCTGATCGCCATCGGTAAGGCGATGCTGGCCGACGCGGAATGGACGAATAAAGTAGCCGCGGATAAGACCGACGATATAACCCCCTGCATCATCTGTAACGGTTGCCGCGATGACCTCCGCGATCCGAAGTTGGTGGGCATACGGTGCTCGGCAAATGCCACTTTAGGGCGTGAGAAGGAAAGCGAAATCGTACCAGCGGCCAAGCCAAAGAAAATCCTTGTCGTTGGCGGTGGCCCGGCGGGTATGGAAGCGGCAAGGGTCGCTGCCCTGAGGGGTCACCAGGTAACCCTGTGGGAAAAAGAATCGCGCCTCGGCGGGCAGCTGGTTCAGGCAGCGATACCCCCGCACAAGGATAGAATCGCACCGCTGGCTAAATATCTGGAAACGCAGTTGCAGAAGCTCGGCGTCAAGATTCAACTTGGCAAAGAGGCTAGCGCGACCACAGTTGCTGAATTCAATCCCGACGCGGCGGTTGTGGCCACCGGCATAAAGCCGTTCCTCCCCGATATTCCGGGGCTGGACAAGGCTCGGGTCATTCAAGCAGGGGATGTCCTGGAGGGGAAGGTAAAAGTAGGAGATAAGGTGGCCATAATTGGCGGCGAGCTGGTAGGTTGTGAAACGGCGGAATTTCTGGCTGACCAGGGCAAGCAGGTTACGGTGATGCGCCGGGGCTCCGAGATGGCGACGAGCGTCAGACCCAGCAACCGGGCTTTCTTCCTCAGCCGGCTTCTGGATAAAGGCGTCACCCTGCTCTGCGAGGTCAGATACGATGGCATCAGCCCAGAGGGCGTCATCATAACCACCAGAGACGGTGAGGAAAGGACCGTAGAGGCCGACACCGTGGTTCTCGCTGCGGGGTCGGTGCCGGATACCGCGCTCTATGATGCCATTAGGGATAAGGTCTCTGAAGTCTATCACATTGGTGACTGCGTCGAACCGCGGACCATCCTTGACGCTATCAGCGAAGGATTTCATACCGGCCAGAAGATATAACCAGCAGAGTATTGAAAGGAGGTTTACTATGGCCAAGCAGGTTATCATGGTACCCACGGCACTTCCCGGTGTCCCTTATTCCCCGGCGATAAAAACAGGTGACTACGTCTTTGTCTCCGGTCAGGTCGGGCACGTCGATAGCCAGGGTAATAAACTTGAGGGAGTTGAAGCCCAGACCAGACAGGTGCTGGATAATATGAAGAGGGTTCTGGAGGCGGCAGGTGTGTCAATAGACGATGTAGTCAAGACAACCGTGTTTCTGACCAGAGCCGAGGATTTCTCCAAGATGAATGAAGTCTACAAGACCTATTTCACCGAAGACCTGCCAGCACGTTCCACGGTTATCGTCGCGGCGCTGGCGAGGCCGGAGATAGTGGTTGAAATCGAGTGCATCGCCTGTTGTGCGTAGCTAGAAAGGGAAATTACATTTAAATATGCGAAAAATCATCATAACGGCGGCATTGACCGGGGCCGGGCATGGGAAGGAGGCCAATCCCAATCTACCCGAACAACCAGAGGAGATTATCGAACAGGCAGTACAGTGTCGTGAGGCAGGTGCTGCCATCGTACACGTCCATGCCCGCGACAAATCCGGCAACAATACCATGTCTCTGGATATATTCCGGAAAATTCATGAAGGCATTAAGAATTCAAGCGACTTAATTGTGCAGTTGAGCACGGGTGGTGGTCCCACGCTTCCCAATGAGGAGCGCATCGCCCCTCTATTACTGAAACCGGAGATGGCCTCGCTCAATACGTTTATGATGATAATGCCGGTTAAAGGCGTGGAAATACCCTTTATCTATAAAAGGTCAGAGATAGAGGAGACTGCCCGACGCGCCCAGGAACAAGGGGTAAAACCAGCGATAGCAATCCTGAACTTCGCCTGTCTCGAAGAAGCCGAAAATCTCATTGAGAAGGGACTGGTGGACAAGCCTTACTTTCTGGATATCGGGCTGAATTTACCGGCACAGGGAACGCTGAGGGGCACCTGGCGCAATCTGGTGGCTCTGGTGCAACGGTTGCCGGAGGATTGTGTTTTTAATGTCTCTGCCGGAGATGAGGCCGAGCTGCCGCTGACTACCATGGCCATGCTGCTAGGTGGGAACCCGCGGGTGGGCCTTGAAGATAATGTCTACTACGCGCCGGGTCAGCTGGCCAGGAGCAATGCCGAGCTGGTGGCGAGAACGGCGCGCATTGCCCGGGAGCTGAATCTGGAAACAGCCACTCCCGATGAGGCGCGTGAGATTCTGCAGATTCGGCGGTAGAATTTACTCACACATTACCGGTTTTGTTCAGGCGGTCGATGGGGCGATGGGATATAAAATATTAAGAATTATAGGGCTGGTCGTCATGCTGATGGCCAGCCTGCTGTCATTTGCGGCGCCAGTCTCGGCCGAGGCCCCATCGTGGTCGGCGGTGCCCATCCCCGGCGCCGAAGGTTACCAGCTAGGCCCATCTGGCGTTGATATCCGTGACCTGGCGGTTGCCGCTGATGGTGCCACTATATACGCTGCCCCGGGCGACAGCATAGCTGATAAATACGTCTTCAAATCAGATGATGCCGGGATAAGCTGGGTGGCACAGGGCGTTTCCATTGTCGCCGACCTCGTGGCGGTGGCTCCGGATAATGCCGATGTGGCAGCGGTGGCCAGAAAAACTATCCCCTCAGCTTATTTCACCACCGATGGTGGCATCACCTGGCGTTCTCTGGGTATGATTCAAGCGTCTGGAGGCAGCAGTGCCAGAGAAATATATGATATAGCCATTTCGGAAGCAGGTAACGGGATGCATTATCTGGCGGTTGCCGGGGAGGCAGTCGGTGGAGTGGGCAATGTCTGGTACTGCGTAATTGAGGCAGAGAAACCGGAGTGGAAGGAAACCGGCTCCTTACCCGGCTTTGCCATGACCAGAACCATAAGGGCGCTGTCCTTTTCGCCGAATTTTTCGGAAGATAATGTGCTGGTAACCGTTGGTGAAACCGAGGATAAACGTGCAAATCTGCAGGTTTTCAGCTTCACCTCTCAAGTGTGGAATACTCAAACCGGATTTACTGGCTATCCAGTAGACGTACTCGAATACGATGCAACCGGTCAGGTGGTTTCAGCATCAATAGCCTTGTCACCTGACTACCTTGCCGGTGAAGAGAGTAGTCGCATCGCTTTTGTTGGCCTGACGGTAAACGGTGATGAAGAGGCCGGCGGAGTGTACCGCATCGGAGATACAGCTGTCGAATCGCTGCTAACCGGCGTTAACATTCATAGTATTGCTTTTGATGGTCGTGTCCTGGTAGCCGCTGCGTATGATGGCAATACCGTCTATCACAGCACCAACCCGCTAACCAAGGTGCCAACTTTGAAGTCAAATTTATCGATGAAGGGGCCGGGAGGAGAGGGCAGGGTTGTAGTTGCCTGGATGGGGGATGCGGTGGTGGCCGGAACATCGGGCGACGAGAGTGCTTTTGCTATCTCGAGAAATAACGGGCTAGCTTTCAATGATGTCAGCCTGATTGACACTATGTTGAGCAACCTGAGCGATGTTGCCGTCTCAGAGGACGGTGAAACTGTTTACTTGGCAAGTGACGATGGAAATGATCTCAGTCTCTGGCGCAGAGCGTCATCATGGCAGCGTGTGCTGAGCCAGCAGGACACCACTGGCTATATCATAAGGCTGGCCCCCGGCGATTCTAAGACAGTCTACCTCGCGGAGAAGGATGGTTATAGCATTTACCACAGTCCTGATGGCGGAGACAGGGAATGGTCGATGGGTACCTCACTGCTTACTGTGCAGGACCTGGCGGTGGAAAGTGCCGACATCGCCTATGTGCTCAACGCAGAGGGACATGTGTCTAAGACATTTTCCTCTGGCCTTGGCTGGAGCGCGAATGTTTCCACCAAACTTGATGAAGGTACGGGCTACATGATTGTCAGCGGAGGCGCGGATATTTTATTTGCGGGCAGCACCGATGGCTACGTGGCCTATTCTGTGGATGGAGGTTCTTCATGGCAGAAAATACGGCAGATTCAAAGTGGAGCGGGCAGGGTCCAGGTTGTTCCCGATAAAGACTATGCTTCCAACAAGATGATTTATGCTGCCAGTGATAGTTCCGGGCAAAACGTTATGCGGTGGCAGATCGGCACCAGCACAAGCTGGGCGGATATTTTTAAGGGTAACCTGAGCGACGGGATTTACGGCCTGGCTGCTGAAGATAATGCGCTCTATGTTCTTGAGTATAACCCGGGCATAGAGCAAAGTACGCTGTGGCAGTGCCTGTCACCGGCTACCGCATCCCCTTCGTCAGCGAGCTGGGAGGCAAGAGCCACCTCGACCACAACAGATATTGCAGACCCTAGCGTTGTTTTCAACGCCTTACCGCAGGCGCTGAAATTAAGCTCCGGCGGAAAGTTATGGGCGATAAAGACCAATGGCACCAACCGGCTTTACCGTATTAATGATATTATGACGAAGCTGGTGCTGCAGGCGCCGGAAGACGATTATATCGGTTCGGTTAATCGGGTAACCGGAATTGCCGGGGACATAACCTTTCGCTGGAAGCGAGCGTTCGATGCTACTGAATACGAGCTTTCCATCGCCCAGGATGAGGAATTCAAAGCACTGATTGCCAGCATAACGGTGTCCAGTGATAGTTCACCCGTGGTTCTTTTTGTTGGCCCGACAGCTGAAGGGACTGCGCAGATCGATTTTAACGCTGGAATGACCTACTACTGGAGAGCGCGTATCACGCAGCCGTTATTCCGCATCAGTTCCGAGCATCGTACCTTTCAGGTTGAATCTCTGGAGGTAACACCGGCCGTAATCATCGAACGACCCCCACCGCCGGTCATCAGCATACCGCCCCCACCGGCACAGGAGATTCCTTTCCCAACGATAGAACTTCCGCCTCAAACGCCACCGCCTGAGATCGTTATCTTGCCGGCACCAGAGCCGCCTGCTCCTGTTATGCCTGGCTATGCGTGGGCAATAATTGGCGCCGGTATCGCTGTGATACTAACTGTTCTAACCTTCGTAACGATAACCTTCATAGACCGTTTTCTCATTTTCTGGCTGCGGAATGGTCGGTATCGCTGGTCACGATGGCGGCGGAGGTGGTTTGAGGCCAAATATAAAACACAACCCTTACCGGTAGCCGATTCTCTCGAGCAAATTGAAGCTCTGCTGAAGCAGGTGACCTGGACGATGGATGGGCCTTTACACCTCTTTGATGCTATCAGCTACCCGCAGACGGTCTGGGCTAAGAAGAAGGATGACTGCGATGGCTTCGCAGCGCTCGCTGCGGCATTACTGCAGCAATGGCAGCCGGAATCCAGGCCGGTTTTTGTTACCGCTATGCTCAGGCCGGTGCGTAAAAGTCATACTGTCTGTGTTTTCAACGTGCCCGGGGCTGGACTGTGGTTCTTCGATAATTACTCACTCAGGCGCGGCCATTATCGAACCTATGCTGATATTGCCGCGGAAGTTCAGCAAAAGACCAAGTTAGTGTGCTGGGATGTGGTCGAACCCGACACGCTTCAAACACTGGAATTTCATATCGGGCCGTAATAACAGGGTGGGCGTTAAAGTCGTTCTATTTCAGTTTCACCGCCTGCTGAGCGGCCTTGACGATATCATCTACGGCCATCCCGTATTTATCAAGCAGGGAATCGAAGTCTTTCGAAGTTTCGGTAAATGTGTCGGCGATTCCCACCATCTTTATCGGCACCGGGATTTCGCCCACGAGAGTCTCAGCCACAGCGCTGCCCAGGCCGCCGACGATGGAGTGCTCTTCTACAGTGACAATGGCACCGGTTTCTTCGGCGCACTTCCTCAGCAACGGGGTATCCACAGGCTTGACCGTGTGCAGGTCTACCACCCTTGCCTTTATTCCATGGGAGCTTAACTTATCGGCGGCTTCAAGCGAGCGACTGAGCATGTGGCCGTTGGCGACGATGGCAACATCGTTTCCATCGCGCACCACCACGCCCTTGCCGATTTCCACCTTGTGGCTCTCATCGTAGATTATCGGCATCTCGGCGCGGCTGATGCGTATGTAAACCGGTCCCTCGTGCTCGGCAATCAGGGGTATCATTTTTTTCGCCTCAATGCTGTCCGATGGTACGAGGATGGTCATATTCGGCATCGCGCGCAGTACGGCGACATCCATGATGGAGTGGTGGGTGGGGCCATCCTTGAAATTGGACAGGCCGGCGAAGCTGCCAACTATTTTGACATTGGTATTGGCGTAGGCAACGCACGTTCTGATTTGTTCCGTGGCCCTCAGGAGGAGGGCGGCAAAGGTATTGGCGAACGGTATCATGCCGCCCAGCGCGAAGCCAACCGCGGTATCCACCATTCCGGCCTCGGCAATGCCAACGTTGAAAAAGCGCTCCGGCGCCTTTTCCGCGAAGAAGGTGGTCATAACCGAGGAGGAGACATCAGCCGTGAGCACGACCACCTTTTTATTTTTCAGACCATATTCGGCCAGCGTCTCTCCAAATATCTTCCGGGTCATATCTTTATCAGGCATCTTGCTTCAACTCCTCCATTGCTTGCCGGTATTCTTCGTCATTGATGGCTCGGCCATGCCAGGACGCTTTACCCTCCATAAAGGATACGCCTTTGCCCTTGACGGTGCGGGCAATAATCACGGTGGGTTTACCGCCATTGGCGCGGGCTTTGTCCAGCGCTGCCAGCACTTCGGGCACGCTGTGGCCGTCGATTTCGAGAACGTTCCAGCCGAAAGATTCCCATTTGCTCCTCAGTGGCTCTATCGGCATGATATCTGCTACGGTACCGTCCAGCTGGACACCGTTATAGTCGACGATGGCGATTAGTTCGGATAATTTATATTTTGCTGCGAGCATCGCCCCTTCCCACAGGACACCGGCCTGGAGCTCGCCGTCGCCGAGCAGTACGTAGGTACGATAGTCGAGACCTTTAAGCTGCCCGGCCAGACATAGGCCGGCGGCGATGCTGACGCCGTGCCCCAGACAGCCGGAGGTCATTTCAACGCCGGGAGTTTTACATCGGTCAGGGTGTCCCTGCAGGCGGCTCCCGATGCAGCCGAAGGTTTCGAGTTCTTCAATCGGCAGGAATCCCCTGTGGGCCAGCGCCGCATACAGAATCGCAGAGGCATGGCCTTTGCTCAGTATGAAGCGGTCGCGATTTTCCCACTGCGGTTTTTGAGGGTCGAGGCGCATGTGATGGAAAAAGAGGACGGACATGATTTCCGCCGGGGAGAGAGAACCTCCCGGGTGCCCCTGCCCCCGGCAGTGAATCATCTCAACAACGTCAATGCGGAGCTGTCTTGCCATATCTTCCAGTTTCTTGATTAATTCCGGGGAGTAATCTGTTCTGGCAACCATCGCTAAAGTGTTACCTCCTTCGAAGGTTATCGTGCAGGCCTAACAATCCTATTCCCTCGCCTGCTGCCCTGTCAAGATGGCTTTTACAGACCGGAATCTAGTCAGGCAGGTATCTCTTCGGGAACTTGGCGACCACGGTATAGTTCGGGTCGACGATATTGCCGATGCGCATCGTGCCCGTCTGAGATACGACCTGGAAGGCCTCCCATTTCTCGAACCCGTAATCATCGACCAGCCACTTGACCAGTTCCACCGTTGCAATGCGGACGCAGTCCATCAGCGGCTGGCCGCTGCCCGTGGTCATAATATGCGTCTCATCTTCAAGTCGGGGCCAGTCGATGCTTTTGCCCTTCACTACATCCAGCTTTACGGTAACCTCGGCGGTGGTCTCCAGCGCCACGCCGCAGAGTTCACCATCGCCCTGGGCAGCATGGACATCGCCGAAGAAGAAGTAAGCGCCTCGCACCCAGACCGGCAGGTAAAGTACCGTGCCCTCCTGGGTCTCGATGCAGTCCATATTGCCGCCGAACTCGCCGGGCACGAGCGAAGTCTCGACACGGCCGAAGCGGGGGGCAACGCCGATGGAGCCTAGAAACGGGTGCAGCGGTATTTCAATCCGTTTCCGCCGGCTCGATTTCAGTTCCAGAATGCCGGTATTTCGCCCGAGGTCGAGCTGCCAGTCGAATTTGGCCTCCGGTATCGGGTCGTTGAGGAACAGCTGCTTGCCCGGGGCTTCGCCGGTAAGGCTGCCGAAATGGGAGCGGTGCCTTGACCAGGCGGAATCGCGGTTGAGTTTTATTTGCTGGATAGTCACGGCCAGCATGTCGCCGGGTTCCGCATCCTCGACATAGACCGGGCCGACCTGCGGGTTCCGCTCGCAGAGAAGTGTCACGGCGCTGCGCTGTTTCATTTCTTCAGGCATCGGCGCCATTTTCTCGTCAAAACCGCCGGCATCGCGCGTTCGCGCCACGACGGTATCACCGCTTTTCACGGTCAGTGCCGGTTCGCTTGGTCCAAATGTGTAGTAATAAATACGTGGTTCAAGCCTGTGTACAGTGCCTTCCATTTTGACCTGCCTTGATTGTATTGAAGCGTGATATGCTTCAGGGGATGCTGGTGACGTCGGCATAAGATGGGTCGTGTATGGGAATCAATATATCGGCCAGCTCCTTGATGCGGAGGGTACTATCGTAGGCAGCCATGATATCGGTATGTGTCCCGGGCGTAATCACCGGCATTAGCTTTTTCAGTTCCTCCGGGGGATAGAAATTCTCCCTCACGCAGCAGAAGCCGGAGATTATTGCCTTGCCCTTTTCGGTATTGATGGCGACAGCCTGTGTTCCCGGTGAGTGGCCGGGGGCGGGTATGATTTCAATCCCGGGGGCGACTTCATGGTAGCCGTCAATCGTTACGAAATTGAGGTCCTTGATGAGGTCCGTCCTATAGCTGAGACCGGTGAGCGGATGGGGGGAAAAAGCGAAACGCAGTTCTGTTTCGTTCACCAGTACCCTGGCGTTGGTACACTTGGCGGTGTTGGCGCAATGGTCCCAGTGCAGGTGGGTCTGGATAACCAGGTCGATATCATCAGGTTTTAATCCCAGGCCGGCCAGCGCTTCCTCAAAAGACATGACTTTTTCCGCAGGAAAACCCCGATAGCTGGTTGCCAGTTCGGCGTCGGTGCTGGTATCGACCAGAATATGCTGGTCGGCATCCTCGATGTACCAGCAGTAGGCGGGGGACATGAACTTTTCTCCGTATCGGTATCGGTAAAGGAGAATTCCCATGTCTATTTCCATCTTCGTCAGGAGAAGCGGCCTGATGCGGTAGGTTCTCATCTTTTCTGCCCGGCTCCTTTCATATCGCTGTCATGCGCCCGTGAGGAAAAACGTCGTCTTCTTGCCTATTATACTATATTCAGCTTAGAATTACCTGAGCAGCATTGGCTGCCGCCGAAAGAGCCGAAGTGGCGTGCCAAAAGAAAAGGATAGGAGGTAAAAATGGTCAATTACGTACAACATTTTGGTCTGACGGTCAGCAATTTGGACGAAGCTTTGCACTTTTTCCGCGACCTACTTGGACTGGAAACAACGGAAGTGCGGGAGACCAGCGGAGAGCGTCCGGAGATCATTCTGGGCATTAAAGGCGCTTCGCTGCGACTGGCCATAGTGAAAGTCCCGGACGGCAATAACATTGAAGTGATCGAATATTTCAACCCCAAGGGAACAAAGCTGGATCTGAGAACTTGTAATCCCGGCGTGCCCCACATCGCTTTTGCGGTGGATGATATCCAAAAGATATATGAGGACCTCGGCGCCAAAGGGGTGAAGTTCGTCAATCCGCCGTACTGGGGTGGTACAAGTGTGGCTGGTCCGGGCTGGGGTGTCTGCTTTCTCAGAGGGCCAGACGGCATCTCAATCGAGCTGATGCAGCCGCCGAAAGAAAAATAGCTCATTATATATTATTTTAGCTTCCTCCCATACGTATATTAAGGCGCGGGCTGCAGGTTTGGGAGTGGGGGGAGTTTTGGTAGAGCAAGTTGTGCAATAAATAGAACTTTTAGGTTAACGTTTAATATCGCTTGACTGATTTCTCTAGCTTTCCCTGTCCAGTACAAATAAATCTGATGGATGTCTTTGAAAACACCATAATCTAGACGTATACTAAGTATATTAAATTAATATTGGTAAGGTTTTCCAAGCTATGGTAAGCGATGATTTGACCGATAGAATTAACCGCATTTTCGCAGCAGTCGGGGCAGTTCAAGAGACTGACATCAGTAAATTCAAGCCAAAAGTGATTAAGGATGGGCATCGAGTCGGATTCTACCAAGATTGGATGGCCGAGTTGAACGACGCTGACGTGGCCAACTTCGCAATTTCTTTAATTAACAACATAGCAAGCTTAGAGTACCATCTAAAGAAGTGGGCTGACCGTAATGGCCAGGATAAGACTATAGTTGAAAAAGCATTCGCAAACACACAGGAACTGAAAATCATTCATGATTTGTGGAACAACGAGAAGCATGGATACCCACCTCGGAAACCAAGTAAATCTGGCCTATGTCCAAGAGTTGATAAATTCAATCGTATTTTGCAGATGACCACAAAACCAGAAAAAGGGTCATCTATGCGTCTTACCTTCAATATGCAAGGCATTCCACAAACATACTATCTGGTTGAAGGTCAATACCCTCCGGCGAATTCTTTTCGCTTTAATCACATCGGCGGACAGTCCCCAGCCTATTGTTTCCCGGCTCCCTCTTTAGCAGTTAGATACGGGTTGCTCTTTTAAGAGACCCATCATACTCATTCGGGTTTGGCCAGGTGGGCAGGGGCACCATGTTTGTGGACGGGATACTCATTCGAGTTCCCAAAAAAAGGGACGGCATCTCCCTGCCCGCCTGATGTGAGACTTCATCTCCTAGCTCACCAACTGCGGTACTCGTGGCGATTGGTAAAAAGTTTGTTGCTTAGCCAACACAAACCCTATGCGAAGCAGCTTGTTTACAGCTGCCCCCATGATTTCTTTGCCGGTAAGCGGATTGGCATGCGCAGGACGCTCACGTAATCTCTTAGCCCAGGTTCGGAAGTCAGGATTATGGCGAAGAAGAGAAAGTACCGCAGTCCAGCCGCAGTGGCGCAGACCAGGCCGTCCTTTCTTGCTCATCGGAGTTTTACTCTGTCGCTTGCCTGCCGATTCTGATTCCGTAGGATTACTACCGGCCATCTTTATCATTTGCCTGGCGTTGTGATAGGACCTGAAAGAGCCCAGCTCCGCCACAAGGCCAGCTACCGAGATGTAGCCCAGTCCGAATATTGAGAGCAGATATTTGCCCTCTTCAGCTTCATCAACCAGCCTCACCAATGCCTGCTCGATTTGCTGTATGTGTCGGTCAACCAGGCATAGTTTCTCCACCAGGAGAGAAACCTCAGAGGACACTGACCAGGCGCCCGCCTTTACACCGGCGGAACGCCGGGCGACGTAGTGAAGGGCGAGTAATTTGCCCCTCATAAGGCGTCCTCGATACCCTTCCCTGACGAACTTTAGGAATTCCTCCTCGGTCATCCCACGGATTAGTCCGGGTATAGGGCACATGGACAACACCCGTAACGCCGTCTGCCCGCAGATGTCTTTGAAGACCTGAGCAAACTCAGGGAAAAGTCCGTCCAGAAGACCCTTTAGTAGGTTTATGAGCCTGGTTCTTTCTTTGACCACCCGACGATAGGCATTGTAAGTAGCTCTCAGTTCGGCATAAACACCCTGCGGCAGCGTGGTTTCTGTAAACTCGCCAGTGCACAGCAATTGCGCCGCTACCTCAGCATCCCGAAAATCGTTTTTCCTACGATTGAGGTCTTTTCCCTCTCGCCTGCGCTTCAGGCTAAATGGGTTAATCAAGCGAAAAGGTATGCCCTCCTCATCCAGGAAATAGGCGAAATTACGCCATAAATGACTGGCTGCCTCGACGGCAAAGATGACTCCCTGGCAACCAGCTTTTTCCATATCTGCTCTAGCCCGCTTCAGTGCTTCCTCAAAACCATCACGGGAATTGGTGAACTTAAACTTGCCTTGCACCAGAAAGTCCTCCGTCATGGTCACGGCTACGTGTTTTTTCTTGTGAGGGTCTACCCCCACCCTCAAATACCCTACCGGTACTTGTTTTAGTTTCCTAGCTGCGTTATTCTCCATCTGACAGTTCCTCCTACATAGATTTGTGCCTGACAGGACACTCCTCTATTGTAGCTGGGACTGTCTCCGCCTATTGCTCCATATACTAA
>JAHJTL010000099.1 GCA_018829775.1 Chloroflexota bacterium
CATTGCGAGGCGCAAAGTGCCGAAGCAATCTCTTATTCAGTTTTCTTTACTCCTGAATTGCTTCGCTTCGCTCGCAATGACATAGGCGAGGAGATTCACGATGACACAAAGAACTGTTTGAGATGTATCCCATCTATCTGAACGAGAGCAGTGCTTTTGTAGAAATTCATTCCGACTGTACCAACTGCTCTAATTATGCCATTTACCGACTGTCCAGGCTGTGAGCAAGCACTGGTAGCTTAAAAGGATTGACCAATTATGGCAATGGAGGTAGACCCAAAGGGACACAATATAGTAGACTTTCAGAGGTTACCTAATATTAGCGGAGGTGATTATGAGCCCACCAAGAAAATCTAAATACTATGCTCCAGAGATAGAAACCATGGATAGAGAGAAATTGGAAAACCAGCAACTTGAGCGATTGAAATGGCAGGTCCGCAGGTGCTATGAGGATTCTGATTTCTACCGTGAGAGGTTCGACAAAATCGGGGTTAAGCCAGATGACATCAAATCTCTTGATGACGTGGTAAAGATACCCCCTGTTCACAAAGAAGAGCTCAGGGAGGAGCAGATAAATCACCCCCCCTTCGGCAGATATGTTGTCGCCCCACGCCAAGACTGGGAGGAGCTTCATCCATCCACAGGGACAACAGGTGTACCGGTGAATACAGTGTGGAGCCGGCGGGATGTAGAAAATATTACCCAGTGGACAATCAGGACGATGTGGAGTTTTGGAGTTCGCCCCGGTGACATCGTCCAGAACGGCTTTGCCTATGGACTATGGGTAGCCGGGCTATCCGTACATTACGCAGCCAAGGCAATGGGCTGCTTTATTTTGCCCATTGGGGCATCAATGACTGACCGACAGGTAGACTATTTCGTAAGCCCCGGCGCTAACGTCCTGATTGCCACTCCTTCCTTTGCCCTTTACATTGCCGAAAGAATGCGGGAGAGGGGTATATCCCCCGATGATATTCCCTTGAGGATAGGGGCTTTTGGAGGTGAGGGGGGAACCGAGGCATCATCCACCAGGAAGAGAATAGAGAGCAAGCTGGGAATAGATGCTTACGACTATTACGGGCTTGCTGAAGTTGGTCCTACCTGTGCCGCAGAGTGCGAAGCTAAGGCAGGCATCCATTGGGTTGAAGACCACTTGTTTGCTGAAATAATTAACCCCCAAACGATGAAAAGGTGTGAGCCGGGAGAGGTGGGGGTATTGGTGCTAACCCACCTGACAAGGGAAGCAACCCCTATGCTTAGATACTGGACTAATGACAATGCCAGGCTTACCACTGAGAAATGTGTCTGCGGGCGAACCCATGCCCGTTCTGCGGGAGGTATCCTAGGCAGAGAAGATGACCTGATTATCTACAAGGGGGAGAACTTCTATCCCACTCAGGTTGAGAAGATAGTAAAAAGCTTTGATGAGCTTGGTGACGAATTCAAAATAAAGCTCACCACAGATGAAAAGACAGGCATTGATGTCGTTACCGTAGTTGCCGAGTACACCACCGAGGCAGCGAATACCAGTGAGTTTAAGAATAAGCTATCGCAAGCTCTCCGCAATGAGTTGCTGGTCACCCCCGGATTGGAACTGGTAAAACCGGGCACCCTGGAGAGGACAATGTTTAAAGCAAAACGTGTTGAGGATAAAAGAGACAAGTAGTGAAAGAATTAGCGAGTGACAACTCAATCCTGACTAGAGTTGGGTACTAATTCAAGTGGCAAACGAAAACTAAAAAAGAGGGCAGCACAATAAAAAAAGTTAAGCAAAATCCAAATCTGGGAAGTGGGCTCGGTAGGATTCGAACCTACGACCAATCGGTTATGAGTGTTGTGATTCATTAGCAGCCCTCCAAGAATTTTGCATTGTTAATATATTTTACAGCAAAATGTTGTTTATTGAAAAATCCACGGTGTAAAAGTAATACGTATAACTTACATTATACGCTATTCAAAATCAAGCTTGATTTAATAACACATTTTAACACATTAATTACTCTTTCTCTTCTGGTCTTTCGACGAATTTCTTCTAAAGAATGTTGGCAACAACAATAACAGCCAACTCGTTGCTCCTATAAACGTTAAAGCACCTACATAGAAGCTGGTCGGCATTAGGACCTTTAGTATTCTAATAAGGCCTTCGCTTTTATCGGGCATTGCATCAACAGGTATGTATAGACCGAACAATATGAATGCAATTGTCGAAACTAGATATAATGCCCCTATTCGTCTCAGGCTTAATCTTAAATTGTTGTTTGTTATCATTTTGGCCAATAAACCCGCTTGCAAGCACAAAACCACCAAGTAACGCAGATATTGTGGCTAATTCAAAAAGTTGATAGTCGGGTTTTGTGGCTCTCAGGATTATATAGAATACCAGCCCGAAGAGAGTGAAAAGCGCAAATAACATAATGGCTGGAGGAACGATTGTCTCTATTATCTGTTTAGCAAACCGGCTTCCGAATCGCTCAATAGTCGCTATGTATTTATTAATTTCTTTTCCCATTCTTGGTTGTATTATAGCCGGAAATTAATAGATCTGCCATCCATATTTAGGTGTCACATATAATAGTAAACTTGAGAGAATCTAATTGAAAACGCCCTGCCATGTCGAAATTCAGTATCTAGTATAAAACGTCTACTGTGAAGCGCAAGCCTCTGCCCATCCACGGGATGACTGCAACATGTTATAAGAAAACCAACCCTCTCCAAATTATAACGTATAACTGTAATTACACGTATCAACGGGTGACTCTCCAGCTTTAAAGTAATGCTACACCGTTTGGGGTATAATACCTTTGACGAGACTACAAGAAAGGCGAAAGCGTGAAGGAGCCGAAGATTCTAGCCCCAGACATCGCAAGAATAAAGAGGATAGTTGAATCTCACTATGGCTTTGTTCCAAATGAGCAGGACATTCTCTGGATTGACCAAATGCTTCGTGGTCAATATGAAGTGCTGCATGAGCAATACATTATCCGGAAACTCGTTACACATAGAATTGATGACATATTATTATCACATAGGGAAGAGAGACCAGATATAGAAAGTCTTTTCTCTAAGAAATCCATTTTCCACTATCTGATGTTTGCTTCGATGTCATTCTATGCTGGCATCGCTCTAGGTTGTATTGCCCTTTGTCGAACAGCTCTAGAGGCAGGATTACGCGAACGGTTAGCAGAGAAAAGGGCTTCTTCGCCACAGGAAGTCTGGTATCAAATCAAAAAGCGTGGCAAGATGGGATTCAGAGATTTGCTTAAGGAAGCTGAGCAGGAAGGAATCCTGAGCAAGAAGCAGACTAGTGGCGCTTCGCATTACTTTAACAACGACCTTTTTGCAGCTCAAAATAACAATAGCTTGTTAAGTCAATTGCCTCAGAGAAAATCTTACGTGTAACACTACTTATACGCAAGGGTTAAGTTTAGGTTTCTGATCTAATACATCTTACCTGATAATCGAGACCATTTAAGCTATTTCGAGTTTCTACGTCACAATATACTAGAATGTTGAATTGGGGAACAATTCTAACAAAGGTTGTAATCGCTAGCTCAAAATGACACGCTGGAGACAGGCGAGACGAGATATTCACCGAGTTCCTGGAGTTGCTGGTCATGCCTTTTCGTATTAATCAGTGACTTATGGTACTCCTTAACTCTGGCCACTTCTTTGACCTGGCCTACTCTGATATCAGGAGCTAGCCTATGCACAACATCGTGGTAAGCTCCGATGAACAAGATACCGGTTTCACCTTCGGCTAGGGTTTCATTGATTCTCCCGGCAATAAATTCATCCCGTTGCTTTAGGAGCTTACCACGAGCCAGTTTGTACCTCAGAGCGGCAACTTCCCTTTCCTTTAACGACTTAGAGCGGGTCATTTTAGTGATGTAGTTGTACTCCTGCTTCACCAGCGAGAGAGACTCAGTTTTCACCAAAACGGCACCCCTCTCCAGAAGCCTTCCTACAATCTCGTAGTTTTTACTTCCTTGACTGACGCTCTCTCTGACGATTCTCAATCCCTCCTCCCCATCGGCCACTAATCCGTCCTGATAGACCTTGAAACCATTAACATCTAACGCATCAAGGAATCGGCCAATTGAATCCCAGAAGGCAGAGACAATCTCCTTGTGCCTTTGCCAGAGTTCTGGCGTCAGCTTGGCAGTAGCCCTGTCATCCAGAGTTGGTGCTATGGAACCCATGTCGGCACTCATATGGATGATAGGAATCACGTATGACTTACGCATTATTGCTTACTACCGGTCTGTTGACCTTTCGCAGTCTACTTTCGTCGGCTCTTAACAACGCCATGCCACTCCATTCGTGTTCCGCAACTGGAGCAGAACTTGCGGAACTTCCAGAAGCGCTGCGTCATGCCACAGTTAGGGCATTTGATTGTCCATGGCTCCCCGCAGTTAGGGCAGTAATCCGAGTTGCCACTGACTGTGATGCCACATCCCGGGCATTTGTTCCATGCTGTCATCTGGTGCTTTCCTTTCACTCTTCACGTGTTTCGCCACGCTTGCGCAACTTCTTCCTGTCCAGACCGAGAAGATTACCCTCGTCATCCAGGCGGAGCTCATACAACCCCAACACATCCATGGTATCCGGGATTGCCTTCCTCTCCAGCGCCTCCAACGAGATGGACCACCCTTCCTCAGTCTTGGACAGCCCGGTAACACTATCGGACGGTTTCTTGCCGAGCTTGACAAATTCCTCCCGCGCCCTTTCCAGTACCTCACTAGCGTTCATCTTAAATCTTTACCTCCTCTTTGCTTGAGTATTTTTCTGCTATCTTGCTATCCAGTGAAGAGAGAAGATACCGCTCTGGTTCCAATCCCGGAGCGTTCGTCTGCTCCTCCTCCCTTTTCTGTTTTCGCTCCCTGGCGGCGATGGCTCGCTGCGCTTCATCCCAGTCTTGCCAGATGCCGTACTTCAACATGGTCTCTATCCCGGCGAGGTAGGCTCTCAGATTGACCCCCAGGAGGGGAATACCGGCGACATTAATAATGAGGTCGGCGTTGAGTACCAGCCCCTTCTCCAGCACCCTGTCGAGAAGGTCCACCAGTGTGGCATGAGTGTCCCGGGTAGGCTGCATTTCATTCTCCTTTAACGGTAACGACAGGCTTGGCCACGAAACTATAAGGGGGCCAGGGACCAGAGAAATGAACAGAGAAACCGTCCATATTGTTGATTTTCCCCAGCTCCTTACCCAGGCTGTCGACTTTCTCTCTGGATACCAGGCAGGAAAGGTTGAGCAGCATCACCTTGCCAGTATTCAGCTTTTTGGTCTTCTCGACGACAATATCATCGGTGTGCTTCTTTATCCTGCCATAGAAGTCGTTGAACCACTCATCGGCAAGCTGCTCGGTTTCCGCTTTAACTGCCCTTTCCAGCTTTTGCTTATACATGTAAGTCATACCCGGTGATTTGGTGGCCATCTCTTCCTTTATTTTTCCAATCTCTTCGCTTTGTTCCGAGATTTGCTTGACAATTAACCCGGGTTCATACGAGACCTGCACCGCATACTCATTTTTACCCTCTATCTTTCTCATCACCTCACGAAGTCGCGCATAATCCAGTTTCAGCCAATCCCTTACTACCTGGTCAGGGGAAGTGGCATCATCCCTGGGCTGTAGTATCGTGTCGAATCCCAGGGGGATGACGACGCCAAGCTGCTCACCGGTGGCATCGAGAACGCTTTGGTGGGTTCTCACCCAGTTTCTTACCATTTCGTCATCAGTGGATTGATACGGCTTGGTAGAGCAATCGTGGACAATAGCGCTGATGTCCCCGTAAGGGATGGTATAAACCTCGCTGCCATCTATCCCTATCGCCCCCAGCCTAACTTCTTTATCTCCAGCACTTACGCCATATACATATCGCCCTTTATTTTGAACGCAGCATACCTTTTCCATCGGTTCGCCTCCCTGGGAAGCAACTCTTTCCCGGTCAAACCGGCAGGCTCTTCGCGACTTCCTCCTGCCATCTCTCCGGGTTGATTATGCTGTCAATGACACCATCCACAATATCATCCAGCCCGTCTCTCACTGCCTGGACCGACTCGCTGATGCCCTGCTCGACTTTGATTTCTTCAAGGGCGATATCCAGTTCCAGCAGGCTTTGCCCAGCCGCTCACACTCTTCCTCGCTCAGCACCCCGCTCTCCATTCTTTTTAACGCCTGGATTTTCAGGGTATCTTTAATCACCTCGACCAGGGCTATTACCAAACCGAGCACCCCATGCTTCAGATTTTTCTCATCGATGTTAATCGCCA
>JAHJTL010000100.1 GCA_018829775.1 Chloroflexota bacterium
AAACATAGAATAACCTGCCATTATTGCTGCCGCGTACTTTCTCTTACGTGAGCCTCTGCGACTATTTTAAGATCCGAGCCAGTCCAATCGCCAGAGCTACCAAGGCGATGATGATTATCGTCCAGATTGTAATCGGCGTACTCTTAGTGATTTTAGCAAGTCTGCGTTCCGATGCTCTTCTCCGCTTACGCCTGATGCTCATTCTCTAAAAGCCTCTCGCTGGTGTCTGCCCTCCGTTTAAGAGCATAGCTGATAAACGTCACAGTGGTTACCAAACCCTGGCCAGCTGCGGTTCATCTCTCAAACGTTTAGGAAGTGTAGGGCAATAATACTGCCTCTATGTGGCTGGCAATTCGGATATCCTTCTCTTTCAAGCCAAGAATAACATGTTCATTCGCGTGTAATCCATTAGTCCAGTCCTTGGATAAAGCGGCGCAATTCGTCGAAATAGTCCTGACCGCCCACCGCGTAAGTGTCATTGTGCCCGGCGCCGCGTATCGTATAGAACAACTTATCGCCTCCGGCCGCCTCAAAGAGCTTACGCCCGGCTTCCAGCGGGACGATATCGTCTCTATCCCCATGCAGCACCAGTAGGGGGACATCTATCTGCTCCATCTTTGATAGAGAGTCATAACGGGTGCGGAGCAAGGGCCACACCGGCAAGTAGGGATAGAGGCGACGGGCCATGTAGGGTACGGAGGGAAAGGGCGACTCCAGTATGAGAGCGGCGGGCGGCTGCCGCGTCGCCAGTTCGACAGCCACGGCCGCTCCAAGCGACCGACCGAAGTAAATAATCCGGCTACCGTCAACGTCCTCCCGGGATTGCAGGTAGGTAAGGGCAGCCTCGGCGTCCAGATAGGTGCCTTTCTCTGAAGGCTTTCCCTCGCTGCGCCCGTAGCCACGGTAGTCAAAGAGGAAGATGCTGACACCCAGCTCCCGATGGAGCAGCGCCAGGTTTTCCAGGCGATGACCGATGTTGCCAGCATTCCCGTGGCACCATAGCCAGACCAGGTCTTTCTCCCCCGGCACGAACCAGCTGTGGAGCTTAACGCCGTCTTGTGTAACAAAATATACCTCCTCAAACGGCAGTCCCAGGTTTGACGGATCCGCTTCCAGTTCAGGCAGGGGAAAGTAGATGAAATGATGCTCAATCATCCCGATATAAACTACCCCCAGCAGCAATGCCAGGGCAAGCCCGAAGATCAGTAGCCGGGAAACGAATCTCCGCTTTGGAAACTTCACCATCATTTACCGATCGTCTCGTCGGAGCCATGCTATGACACCCCTCACATGATACCGCACAAAGGCATAGACAGCCAGAGAGAAAAGCAGTATGCCCAGAGCGGTGAATATAGCATCGGGCGGGTGGTAGCCAGTAATTGTTCCTGACACTGTCCTGGCGAGAGACATTTCGCGGCTCCATCCCGGTACCACCATCTGACGGAGCCACCGCTCCAGGTCGCTTAATATACATCCGGGAACCGCCATGTTGACCAAAGTTACGGCCATGGTGGGCCAGAAAACGAGTGTCACTTTGCGTCGGTGGCGCATCCAGCCCACAGCCGCGAAAGGCACACCCCCTCCTAAAAACAGCCAGAGCAGGATGTGCGTTGCCAGCACTATATCGGCAAGGTGCCACCACATGATGTTCCCAACAATCTCAGGCTTTATTCCGACCTGTTAAATCATACTATCTGTTTCTTGATAAATGTCAACTCAAGTTGTCAGGCTTTCTCTACCTTGACTAATCACCACAGGTTGTTGTCGCTTTGAAGCACGACCTCGTGGTGGGAAAAGGCAGCTACATTTTGGTCAAATCAACCTGATCCCCCTCACCGCACGATGACTGAACTTTTCATCGGAAAGTTGGATTCAGACGTGTTATCAGTTTGGCACTAATAGTGAATTTGCTGGTGAGGAAGACAGTGAGGATTCTCTTATAGATACGACGACTCCTCGTTGACTGGTAAATTCAGAAAAGTAATGTTTCATAGACGGCGAGGACGGTTTTTCAGCTTCATCCAGGGTATGTCAGGGGGAGCTCCCCCCTCTTCGGCCTGTTGTAGCTCACAAGGATATTTTATATTGGGATTTAATAATCACGGAACTCGATATTTTTCTAATCAGCTGTTACGACCAATTATCCTTTCAACGTAGTACTATAATTGAGACCATTATTGAACCTATTCCACCCCTCCACCCGAAGTCTATGGAGAAGATTCGTTGTAGCTATTTCGGTGACTTATTGATGTATCTGGTCCACGGATTTTGGTTGTATCTCGCCGGGGAAATACTACCTAAAGTCCACGAAGTTTAGAGAAAAAGCCGGGGGAAAGCGTTGGAAATAGTTACGTATGACGCTTTTATTTATCATTGACGACCCAGGTCCAGACCGAAAACCTCGATTTTCAACGTTTTCTCTTTTTGCTGATTAAACCGATACCTATAAAAATCATGCCTAAATCTGAGATTTATGGGCTGAGTTTTACCAATTTCTCGATAGAATCCTGCGGTTGGTGAGATGGTGAAAAAGTTCGGTAGCGGGACAGGGAATAAGACCCTGAAGAACTCTGTAGTCTCCGTTATAGCTTTCTTATTGGCCTTCGCCACACTGCTTGAAGACGGCTGGTGGTCTTCCAGGAAGAGGAAAAAGCCAAACTCCTGCCCTATGATGGTGAGCCCTACGAGGTCCCTGACTGGCATACCGCTACCGTGCATCAAGACCATCACATCTACTACCGCTATGCCATCTACTCGGCTCCCGACAGCACCTGCCCGCCGGGGACAGAGCTGGAGGTGAGGGGTGACAGCAAGCTGGTGCGGCTCTATCGTCGGGGGGAACTAGTGAAAGTCCACCCCCGTAAGCCACGTGGCGGACGCTCTACAGACCCGGAAGATTATCCCCCGGAGCTTACCGCTTACACCATGCGTTCCCCCAACTACCTGCGGCAGCAGAGCGCCAAGCTCGGGGAAGCCGTAGGCGCCTTCGCCGATAAACTCCTTTCTGGACCTACACCCTGGTCAAAGATGCGGCAGGCTTATAAGCTGCTGCGCATGGGAGAGAAATACACCCCCTCCC
>JAHJTL010000101.1 GCA_018829775.1 Chloroflexota bacterium
AGAACAAGCAGTTTTGGATTTCGTCAGCAATACCTACAACCTGATAGGTTGGCCGGGTGTTGTCGTCATGATGGCTATAGAGAGCGCCTGCATTCCCCTGCCCAGTGAGATAATAATGCCTCTTGCCGGCTGGATGCTTATTAAGGAGAAATCTCTCAGTGTGGTCTATATAGGGGCAGCCGGTGCCTATGGGGCTTTAGGAAACACGATTGGCTCGGCTCTGGCCTACGGGATAGGTATGTGGGGAGGACGTCCATTTCTGGAAAAATACGGTAGATACATCTTGATATCACGCCGCGATCTGGACCTCGCCGACCGCTGGTTTTACCGATGGGGAAGCTGGTCCGTTTTCGTTTCCCGGTTAATGCCTGTAGTGCGCACCTTCATCAGTTTACCGGCCGGGATAGCCAGAATGCCTTTTCTTAAGTTCCTTTTCTACACTTTTATCGGCTCTTTTATATGGAGCGTGGGGCTGGCCTATGGAGGGTATCTGTTGGGTGAGCACTGGGAGCAAATACGAGCCGTCATGCGTCCTTTTGACCCATTTATTATCGCGGTGGCTGTTGTTTTTATTGCCCTTTATATTTATCGTCACATAAGACATATTAAATAACCAAGGACAAAGTATTATAATGAGATTTACAAACTCTGGTTGATGGAGGGAGCTGCTATGAATTCGCGTGAGAGAGTATATGCTGCTGCTAACCACAAGGAGCCTGATAGGGTACCTATATGTTTTGGGGGTGCTGGCGGAAATTTTATCACCGAGTGTCCACCGAATGGCCGGGTTTGCTCCCAGCTTTACGAGTACCTTGGCTTGAAGGATGCCGAGCCGATTAAAATAACCGATGTATTTACTCAACCTACCAACATCGACCAGCGAGTGGTGCAGAGACTCCATTCCGATATGCTCCAGGTTGGATGCAACGCGCCACGCGTAACTGTTGAACCGGACGGCTCCAAGACCTGGCCATGGTTCTGCGGTATGCGCATAAGAAAAGTGGGTTTATACGATGAACCATTTGATTTTCCCTTACGGCATATGACCACCAAGGCGGATATCGATGCCTATCCCTGGCCAGACCCCTCGGTGAATATCATGGATGGCGTGGTGGAGAGGGCCAGGTATCTTCACGAGGAAACAGACTACTTCGTTGTGGGCAGGTGCATTTCGACCATGCTGCCTTTCCTTGGCTATGCTTTACTGAGCGGTATGGACAAATGGCTCACAGACATAAAAATAGACCCCAAATTCTACCACCAGTTGTCGGAAAAGCTTCTGGAAATCGGCCTGGCCGTCAATGAGCAGTTCTTCGGGGGCATCGGCAAGTACCTGGATGCGGCCAATGTCTATGACGACCTTGGCACTCAGGAAGGGCTTTTCATGTCTCACGATGACTATGTACAGTTCATTAAGCCATATACCGCGGAGATAATTAAGAATATCAGAAAACATCTGCGGCCGGAGGCAAAGATTATCTTACACAGTTGCGGTTCGGTATATAAAGCCATACCCGACTTAATAGAGATTGGGGTAGAAGTCCTAAACCCGGTACAGCCACTGCCTAAGAATATGGAACCGTGGCGACTGAAGAAAGAGTTCGGTGACGACATCGCCTTTCTCGGCGGCTTCGATATACAGCAATTGCTGCCTTTGGCGACGACGGACGAGGTAAGGGAGGGAGCGAAAAAGCTCATCCAGGAATATGCTCATGGTGGAGGGTTCATCTTTGCCACGGCGCATAATATTGAGCCCGATACCCCGCCGGAAAATATCGTGGCGGCCTTCGATGCGGCGTATGAATTCGGCAAGTATCCGATATCTGAGCCCAGTGGAGAAAGCTATGTTGAATTCATCAAAGGGCTGAACCTGCAGGGGCGTAAGCTGGGCATCAAATGACCGTAAAGCCGCCCGGCGAAAAGGGATTCTTCGTGTGAGCGGAGCCCCTTTATCCCTTCATCTGCTTAACTATGTCCAGGCAGAGATTGTAAAACAAGGCCTGGTCGATTGAATAGAGCATTATCTTAGCGCCCCGCTCCAATGCCGCCTTGGCTGCCCTGGGGGTGAGCTCAGGCCAGGGTATGGCCATAGTTGGAATGCCGGTTCTATTGGAAATCTCTATTACCTTATCGAAGGCCTCCATTATAAACGGATGGTCCCAGTCCACGTCCTGCCCGGGCTCGGTGAGGTCCTGCGCCAGGTCTCCCCTCCCGAACCACACCGCGTCTACATTCGGTTTTAATTCAGCGTAGATTTCCTCCAGGTTATCGAAGGCTTCCTTATCCTCCAGAATGGGAATAACCATCGTCTGCTGACTGGAGTGTTTAAGATAGTCATCCCAACCGCTTACGTGGTAATTGGCGGCACGGATTACAGGGCATATGCCACACTTGCCCTCCGGGGGATATCGCACCGAAGCCACCGCCCTTCTGGCATCCTCCCTGTTCTTTACGTGAGGGACGATTACTCCCTGAGCGCCGGCCTCTATCGACTGGCGAATGAGGCTGGGGTTGTTCTCCGCAACTCTAACCACCGTGGTGATAACAGCGGCATCGGCGGCGCGAATGCAATGTTCCATTGTCTCAACATCGACACGGGAGTGCTCCATGTCAAGCATATAGAAATCGAACCCGGTATAGGCAAGGATTTCTATCATGGAGGGATTGCCGGTATAGATTTGCATACCGAGAGGAATCTGCCCTTTTGCCAACGCTTCCAGGATGCGGTTCTTCTTTGGTCTGAAGGTCATTATCATTTACCTCCTGTCGTGGTCTTAAGCTCGGGCGAATTGCGCCTGTACGGGGACTGCTTCTAGGCTCTTGATTAGAAGTAGTGCCAAATCATTTCAAATCCAATGTTTTCGGAAATCCTTTTATCTCTTTAGTTTCCGGCGGTCGGAACGTCCTGATTTTGCTCGTCTTTTTCCCGCAATCGATGATTCCCTCAATCATTTTCACCGCCGCCACAACCGGGTCGATTACCGGTACGCCCAGTGCCCGCTCCAACTCCCGGTCAAGCCCGACCATGCCAGCGCAGCCCAGGCAAATCACTTCAGCTCCGTCTTCTTCCACGGCCTGTTTTCCCGCTTTTAATAAAGCATCCCTGGCCTTTTCTCTATCCCTTTCAAAGTCCAGGACAGGTACATTGGTGCATCTAATCGAGGCGCATCTGCTTTCCACGCCATATTTCCTTAACAGCGCCTCCCTGTAAGCGGTAAACCTATCGAGCACAGACAGTATGGAAAATTTGTACCCCAGCATGCAGGCCATGTAAAAGGAAGCCTCGGCTATACCGATAACCGGAGACTCCGTAAGCTCCCGACTTGCATACAGGCCCGGGTCGCCAAAGCAGGCGATGATAAATCCATCGAATTTTTCTTTTATACCTAGCTTGACTTCTTCAATGACCCCCACTGTAGCTAATGCCTCATCATAGAAATCCTCAACGGAAATCGGCCCGCGCTTGGGGCTCACGACCACCATTTCCGTGTCCGGCCGGGCACACCCTCTGGCGGTTTCTTCAATAGACCTGGTCATTTCCAGGCAGGTATTGGGGTTTATTATCTTGATCTTCATTGTTGCACTATAACCTCATACCATTTTATCTGTATAGAAAGCAAGCCAAACTTATAACACTGATTTTATTACCAATTACTTCAGGATTCAATGAGGCATCGAATTATCAGATGGTACAAGCGGGTCAGGACAAGAGTGAGGTGAAACAGGTATCAGGGAGGGCATTTGGCACATATCGACCTGAACAGCGTGGTGCTTAAATACCGGTCCCCTCTATCAGGCAGTATCACAACAATTATGCCGGAATACAGGTCTTTGGCTATCCGCAAAGCGGCTGCTACTGCGGCACCGCTTGACATACCAACAAAGATTCCTTCCTTTGTGGCCAATAATCTTGATACTTCAAATGCCTCGCCGTCCTCAATAATGACCTTTTCGTCCAGTCTCTCCGGGTGATATATTCCAGGAATAATCGACTCATTCATATTCTTGAGTCCCTGTATCGTGTGTCCTTCAGTCGGCTCAACACCAACGATTTTGACTGCTGATTTCTTTTCCTTGAGATATTGACCCGCTCCCATAAGTGTTCCTGTCGTTCCCATGCCGGCAACGAACACGTCGATTTCTCCCTCGGTCTGGGTAAGGACCTCAGGGCCGGTAGTTTCGTAGTGAGCCAGGACATTGCTGTCATTGTCAAACTGGTTGGGCATATAATACATTTCCGGCTGGTCACTCAGTGCCTGATGGGCGGCTCTGATGGCTCCGTCGGTACCTTCTCTTGCCGGGGTAAGCACGGTTTCGGCACCAAACGCGGTCAGGACGAGATGTCGCTCCACACTGACACATTCCGGCATGAAGAGTTTTACCCGGTATCCTTTTGCCGCGCCTATCATGGCCAGGGCAATGCCCATATTTCCAGAGGTGGGCTCAATGATTGTCTTCCCTCTGGTAAGTTCCCCGCTCTCCTCAGCGTTTTTAATCATGTAATAAGCCGGACGGTCTTTGACCGAACCGCCGGGATTATTTCCTTCGAGCTTTCCCAGAATCTTTACCCGTGGATTCCCGTTCAAATTGGTCAGTTCGACCAGAGGCGTGTTCCCCACGGCATTCAATATGCTCATCCGGCTTATTGCCTTCACTGCCTTGCTACTCATTAGACAATGTCCTGCAGGTGCAATTTGCTCAGTAATGTTCCGGCATTAATTATAGAAGGATTAAACGTGATTGTCGAATCAAGGTCGCCGCATTGAAACCGAGGGTTGTATTTAAACCAATGACCGCGAGGTCGTGAATTCGAGTCTAACCCCCTTGACTATTCAACCTCAACTTGGCCAACGAGTTTCGTCACCTCTTCGCGGTCATTGCAGAAGGCAAGTAAACTATCACCTCCTATTACTCCTCTCCGATATAAATCAATTAAGGAGTGGTCAAGGAGCATCATGCCCGAACTGGCCTGGGTGACTATTGAGTTGGGCAGCTGATGAATTTTACCTTCGCGGATGATGTTCTTTATGGCAGGGTTGGCCAGCATTATCTCCACTGCAGCGGCTCTCCCGGAACCGTCAGCCCTGGGGACAAGTGCCTGACACAGAATACCAAGGAGCAGGGACGCGAGACGGGTCTGGGCAAGGTGTCGTTCATGGGTGGGGAAAAGGTCGACGATTCGCTCTACAGCCTGTGATGCGCTTGTGGCGTGACCGGTGGTAAGGATTAGATGCCCCGTTTCCGCCACGGTGAGCACGGCGGCTGCGGTTTCCAGGTCCCTCATTTCCCCCACCAGAATGACATCAGGGTCTTGCCGCAGTATGTGTTTCAGCGCATCAGCAAAGGACAGGGTATCGCTGCCCAGTTCTCGCTGGGTGATGGTGCACTTATGATTCGAGTAAATATATTCAATCGGGTCTTCCAGGGTGATAATTCTTTTGTTCTCCACTAAATTCAGGTAGGTGATCATAGCCGCCAGTGTGGTTGATTTACCGCTGCCGCTGGGTCCGCTCACCACTACAAGCCCCCTCGGTTTCAAGACAAGGTCTTTACAGATCTGGGGTAATCCCAGTTCATCAAGAGAGGGAATGACCAAAGGAATGATTCTAATGGCAAGCGTGAGGGTGCCACGCTGTTTGGCAGCATTGCAGCGCAGCCGGCCCGCATCTGGCATTGTGTAGCCGAAATCCAGTTCCAAAGAATGGTGGAAGTTAGCCCTTTCTTTTTCAGCGGTAATCTGCTGAAATGCATGAGCTACGTCGTCGGAGGTCAGTACTGGGAGGTCTTCTTGCGATATTAATAGACCATTGATGCGAAAAATTGGACAGCTATCAACCACAAGGTGTAAGTCGGAAGCGCCTTTCTCTGCTGCTGAGCGTACTAAGGGAAAAATGTCCATTCTCTTAGTTTCCAATATGGAGAACCACGTTAAATTGTACCTCTTGGTCCTCAATTCTACTCATGTTCGCAATTTTGATGCGAGTAAATCTTCCACTGGCCTTCAGTTCACTCAGATATGATAAGGCCTCCTCTTCACTTGTCGCCAGGCCGGTTAATGTGAATGAGGTATCGGTATGATTGATTTGGGTGAGGCTCACTGTGTCCGGCATGGTATTTATAGTAACTGCCAGGTCACCATTCATTTTTTGGCTCTGCCTTTCGAAATTCGCCAAAGCAGCAGCAATATTACCGCGAAAGACCTCGATATTTTTCATTTCTTGCTCAGATTTGCCAATGGTATCAATTAGCTGTTGCCTTTCAGTGAACTTTTGCTGGAGTAGTTGCGTTGTGTTATTTAATTGGCTCCGTATATCGGAAGCATCAGCCAAAGTGCTTCGAATTGTCAGCGTAAGAAGCAGGAGAAAAGCAACAGCGCTTATAAAGCCAGGCACCGCTGTAATTCTTATTAATGAAATTGGCTCAGGTTGGTAGACTTTGGGTAGAAGGTTCAAATTGCTTAGCAAAAGTGAGGAACCATTTAGCGGCAGGATCTTCTTGAGTACTAGCCCCATATTCGCCATATATCGGTTAGGGTTCAATCCATCGGGATTCTCAAATGGAGGTGGCATGGGTATAACTGGACGATCTAGTTTGTGTGAAAGAGCCTGGCTTTGGCTGGCTGCGTCAGCCAGCTCTCCAGACACAAATACTGGTAGAGCAGGTGTGAGAGGAAATTGTTTATTATCAGTATTATAGAAATCAATAGTTCTATTAATTTCATTTTGAATCATAGATAATTTATCCTGCGAAGATATTTTTTCGTCGGGAAAACTGACGGTTCGCACAGGGTGCGGAATACCATCAGCCTTAATGATAATGTCAAATTCAGTTGGTTGTACATCGACAATTATGGCCGTCATGTCCTTCACCAGTCTTGCCAGAAGTATAGGTTTCGTATCCATTAAATCTGGTTTCAGCCCGGCAAGTTGCAGCGTATTGACCAATGCATCTGCTACGTTTTGCGGCATTGCCGCCAAGAAGACCCGCGCTTTCCCTTCCGTGGCTGGCAATGATTTCCACGAAAGGTATAACTGCTCGGGAGAAACCGGCAGTACCCGCTTTGCCTCTCGCCTTACCGCTTCCTCCAGCATATCTTTGGGAAGCTGAGGCAGAAGAATCGGGCGGGTAAGACAGTGCAAGCCGCTGATGCCAAGGATAACTTTTTTTGAATTTATCTTGTGCACTTTAAAAAGCTGCCTGATTTTGGCGGCAACCTCTTCCGGTTTCTGAACCACAGAGTTTTTCACCAGGCCGGGCTCAAGAGGTACGTCCGCCCATTTCTTGACCCGTTGCCCGCTCGTGACCATGAGCCGGATGCTGGTATCGTCGATGTATAAAGTGACCGCTTTCTTCGCCATTGCTTAACTTTCC
>JAHJTL010000102.1 GCA_018829775.1 Chloroflexota bacterium
CGAGAAGGCAACGTCAACCTTGCCGAGCGCCTCTGTCACGGTGAGTCCGAGGCTGGCGAGATGGGGAAAGACCGCCCCCAGCTTTTGCCCCGCCGCGCTGCGCCCGGTGACCGAGGCTACCTCGACCTCAGGGTGCCCGTGGAGAAGTCGCGCCAACTCGATGCCGGCGTAGCCGGTAACGTTGATGATGCCTGCCTTTGTCTTGCTCATTTTTCCATAATCCAGGAGTGGTTGCAGATTTCAGCACCGTAGGCGAGCTCTTTGTCTCTCACCAGCTTTAACTTCGGGTGCATCAGGGCAGCCGCACCGTAATCGGAATCGCAGTACTTCTGGCAAATCTCGGGGACGCCCATCTCCTTGCAGACGTCATACTGCGGGCACCGGGTGAACTCGATGCTCAGGCGCTCCGGGGTTGCCTCAACGACCCTGAGCTCCGACCTGACTTTTTCCTGCGCTTTGAACCACTCCCCCATGGTCCTGATTATATCCTCCGGGGGGATGCCGGCAAGTCGGCCTTTCCAGTTGTCGGCGCCGTACTTTATCCATGCCCTCTCGATTATCTCCAGGGCCTTCTCCTTGCCCAGCTCATCCATAAATTCCTTGGCGAAGTAGATGGCCAGTCTGAGTTGCTCTTTCACCAGCTTCACTCTTTCTTCGTAGTCGGCCAATGTCTTCTCCTTTCTCAATCCGTTGAGCCGGGAAGCTTCAAAATCTTGGCTGCCGAGCCAGGATTCGAACCTGGGCTAGAGGATCCAAAGTCCCCTGTGCTACCGCTACACAACTCGGCAGTTCTGGCGGTGGGACGCTTCGGTTTTTCGCTCCCTGGTGCCGAAGGTCGGACTCGAACCGACACGGAGGTTACCCTCCAACAGTTTTTGAGACTGCCGCGTCTGCCATTCCGCCACTTCGGCGTTATAGACTGCTGGTGCCGAGGCCCAGAATCGAACTGGGGACACGCGGATTTTCAGTCCGCTGCTCTACCAGCTGAGCTACCTCGGCACAAGATTTATTGTAAGGGGAAAACGAGAGGGGTGTCAAGGAATGAAAAAAAATACTCATAGTTACGTCATATATTGACAAAAACGATTTATTTACATAAAGTAACAGATATGGAATCGTGGCAAATTGAACTATTAAAAATCGGTGTAGCTGCAATAGCATCTTTCTTCGTCGGGTGGGGTAGTCACTGGTTTCGTTCGCGCGCACATAAAGAAGAAAGAGCCGCCGACTTTGACGATTATCTTAAAAAGCGTGAGATTGAGAAAGTACCAGAGAAGCAATATTTACAAGAAATAAAAGAAATAACAAACATTCTCTTAACACATAAAGAACATGGCATAACACCCGAAGAATGTTTAAAATTTAAAGATAAAATGCTTCATCAGATATCTGAACCCAAATCCGAAATCATAATTAACGGAGAATTAGTAAGGAGTAAAGAGGAATTTCTTCGGCGTGCTAACGGCTATCGACATAGGGCGTATATTTTGCTACTTATGACAATGTCTTTCCAAACTGCTATGCGTGAACATCGAGTATTTGAACCGTCTGATTTTGCAGAAGGTAATACTATGGACGAAAAAATCCCAAATATGATAAAGATGGTTTTAGACAACGGTCTAGAGACAGTTATTCCAATTAGAATAATTGACGAAAAGAGCGGAGAAACGAGGTCAGTCATAACACCAGAAATTATAGAAGGGCTTAATCAAATAAATTCGTTACTAGACTTATGTAAAAGAATAGAAAACAACGAAACCGAACTTCCATCGCGCCTTGATATTGATAACTTGTTTGATAAGATTGGAGATGCGCTAACTACTCTTGCGGCAGGTCTAGAGGTAGTCGGTGCTCATTCCATTTTATATGAATACAGGATGACAAGTGCTATTAAGGAGCTAGAGAAAGAGATAGAGCAAGCTGAAATCGAGCAAAGACCTATTCGTTTACCGCCATCAAGCTCTGATTAATACTGACGACCTAAAAACCTATCCCACCACCACATTATCAATCAGCCTTGTTTTACCTATCTTCGCCGCCAGCGAGACCAGTGCGGGCGTCCTGACCTCTTCCATCTCCTCCAACGTCTCCGGGTCGGCGATGCTCACGTAATCAATGGTGGCTAAAGGCTCTTGCTGGATAAGCTCGCGCATCTGCCTTCTAATGCTTTCTGCGTCTTTTTCCCCTTTTCCCCAAAGTTCCTGGGCCAGCCACAGCGCGCGGTGGAGGACGGGGGCGGCCTTGCGTTCCTCGGGGTTCAGGCCAACGTTCCGACTGCTTATCGCCAGGCCGTCGGATTCGCGCACCGTGGGCAGGGTAACTATCTCGATGTCCAGATTAAGCTCCTGCACCATCTTTTTAATCACCAGCGCCTGCTGCGCGTCCTTCTGCCCGAAGTAAGAAACGTTCGGCTGTATGATGTTGAACAGTTTATTCACCACCGTGGCCACCCCGCGGAAGTGGCCGGGCCGGGAAGCGCCCTCAAGTCGTTCGGTGACCCCTTCCACGTCCACCCAGCTGTTGAAACCGGGCGGATACATCTCTTCTACCGATGGCGCAAAGACAACGTCGACCTTTTCCTTCTCCAGCAGAGAAAGGTCGCGGGGGAGGTCGCGGGGATAAGCGTTAAAATCCTCGGTGGGGCCGAACTGGGCGGGGTTGACAAAGATACTCACCACCACTGATGCATTCTCGGCGCGGGCCTTTCGCACCAGGCTCAAATGACCCTCGTGGAAGAAGCCCATCGTGGCCACGAAGCCCACCGGCTCTTCAAGCTGTTTTCTTATCCGCCTCATCGCGGCGATAGTTTCAATGACCTGCATAGTATGGTTTCTCCTGTCAAATAAAAAAGCCCTCTCCACGATACTCGAAGAAGACTTTCTTAATGTATTTTTCATCTCTGCCGTCTCGGTCATCTTCGATCCAAGCGACCATTGTTTATCAATGCTTTCCGGCGCTCACCGCCCGATGGGTCGATGGCGAAACTCATGGTTAACAAGGTGATTGTATAATTCAACCGTTGTTTTGTCAAATGGGAAGTTTAAGAGGGGCGAAGCCCTTTTTTTCTAAATCTTCCTTCCCAATGGGAAGGACAAAGGGGGTGAGGTCTATAAAAACAGGAAAAATTGTCTTCGTGGCCGTGTTTCACGTATAATGGGGGGAAAATGGGAGGTGGCCGGGCCATAGAAATCATTCCTGCAGTGGACATCAAAGGCGGACGGTGCGTGCGTCTGTACCAGGGCGACTATGAGCAGGAGACGGTATTCTCAGATGACCCTCTTGAAGTGGCCCTGAAGTGGCAGGCAAAGGGAGCACCGAGGCTGCACATCGTTGACCTGGATGGTGCGGTGGCGGGCGAGTTGCGCAACCGGGACATTATCAGGGAGATATCCAGAGCCATTCTCATTCCGGTGCAGCTTGGCGGCGGCATTCGTCATCTGGAAACCATCGAGACATTGCTGAAAGAGGGCGCGGAGCGCGTGGTGCTGGGCACGGCGGCGGTGGAAAATGCCGAGCTCGTTGCCGAGGCCTGCCGCAAGTTCCGCGATTCGATTGTGGTGAGTGTGGACGCAAACGAGGGGCAGGTGGCCATCCATGGCTGGCACCAAACGACGGAACTGAATGCGCTTGCCTTTATCAAAGCCATGATAAAACTCGGTGTGAGGCGATTTATCTACACCGATATCAGCCGCGATGGCACGCTTACCGAGCCCAATTTTAACGCCATTTCCGAAGTCATTGATGCCACGAGGGCGCCGGTGATTGCGGCCGGCGGCATAGCTTCGCTCAACCACCTGAAAATGCTCAAGAAGCTCGGGGCGGAGGGGGCCATTGTGGGCAAGGCCCTGTATACCGGCGATATCGACCTGAAAAAGGCCATCGCCGACATCAGCCAGATAGGGTAGGACGAAATGGAATCGATTGATAATTTGAAATTCAACGAGCAAGGGCTCATCCCGGCGATTGCCCAGGAGGAGGATACCGGCGAGGTATTGATGCTGGGCTACATGAACGAGGAAGCCCTGCGACGGACCCTTGCCAGCGGTGAAGTCTGGTTTTACAGTCGCAGCCGCCAGGAGCTGTGGCATAAAGGTGCGACTTCCGGCAATCGAATCCTGGTGCGTTCGGTGTGGACTGACTGCGATGGTGACACTATTCTGGTGAGGGCCAAGCCACTCGGCCCCGTGTGTCATACCGGCAGCAGGACCTGCTTCTTCCAGCAGCTAAACGAAGACGGTACGATTGTTACACCTCAAGATGAGGGTTGAGGCATCTCCTCAGCGTCTATCTCCAGAGCCTTCTTCAGGGCAGCAAGCGCCACCTCTATCTGGTCGTCTTCCGGTTCTTTAGTCGTCATTCCCTGCAGCCAGAGTCCTGGGAGCAACACTGCTTTGACCAGCGGATTATTAGTATGTCTGGCGCCAAAGTGGATGAACTCGTAGCCGAGGGCGGCAATCACTGGAATGAGCAGGATACGGGACAGCACCATCAGCCACAGCGCCGGCCGGCCGACCAGCGCGAAAACCACGATGGCAATCACCAGCACCACGAAGAGAAAGCTGGTGCCGCAGCGTACGTGGGCTTTGTCATGTGTTTTTACGGTTTCAACTTCCAACGATGCCCCATGTTCATAGGCATTCACCGCCTTGTGCTCGGCGCCGTGATAGGTGAAGATGCGCCTGATATCTGGAAGCAGGCCAACCAGTTTCAGATAAGCGATGAAGATGACCAGCCTGATGGCGCCTTCAATCAGGTGAAAGACCAGAGACGAGCTGATGTACGGATTGAACAGCCTGGTGAGAAAAAGTGGAATTATGAGAAACAGGACGACAGCCAGCAAGACCGCGGTGGCTATCATCAGCCAGACTGCTTTGCCGGTGATTTCCTCTTCCTCCTCTTCCAGCGATACATTCGCCGAATAGAGAAGGCTGCTTATACCCAGCACCATCGCCTCAATGATGACGACGACTCCCCGCAGCAATGGCGTTTTTCGTATCCAGCCCGTATATATCGAGGAAAGAGGTCGGCTGTTGGTAATTACCTCGCTGTTGGGGCGCCGCACGGCAGTGACCACCGCCTTTTGGCCTCGTATCATCACCCCTTCGATTACCGCCTGACCCCCGTAATGGAACTTCGCCTTCATCAATGTTCTCCGATAATGAAAAAGGAGCGGTGCTGATAATCCCGCTCCCCATTTTCAATCAGCGTGCTGATTTAGTCTTTCACCTTGTAGCGCTTCTTGAAACGTTCCACCCGGCCGGTGGCATCAAGGACACGCCTTTCTCCGGTATAAAACGGGTGGCACTGGCTGCACACCTCAACCTTCAGCTCCTTTCTGGTGGAGCCGGTGGTAAAAGTATTGCCACAGGAACAGACAACCCTGGCATCATTGAAATATTTGGGATGAATCTTATCTTTCACGGCTGCTAGCTGGCGTAAACGCTGACCTTTCTTCGATTATTCCTGACCGGCTCAAAGCTGACCATCCCGTTAATGAGAGCAAAGAGGGTATGGTCCCGGCCAACCCCGACGTTGTTACCGGGGAATATGCGAGTACCTCTCTGCCTGACCAGAATGGTACCGGCGTTAACTGTTTGCCCGGCAAACCGCTTCACGCCGAGTCGTTTTGGTTGGCTGTCCCGCCCGTTTCGACTGGAACCGCCTCCTTTTTTATGCGCCATCTTTGGTCACTCCTTTTCTGCGGCGGCGTGGTTTTTTCACCGGCTCTTCCGGAGGTGCCCCGGGGCCGACTATTCTGTCGATGACCAGTCTGGTATGAAATTGCCGGTGCCCTGTCTTTATGCTGTAGCGAACCTTCGGTTTATATCGAAAGACAACGACCTTATCGCCCTTTCCCTCTCCCTGCGAGGTGGCAATTACCTTGGCTCCCTCAACCGTTGGTGTGCCCAGCGTTACTTTGGCATCATCGGCGATACACAGGACTTTATCCAGTTCCACGCTGCTTCCTTCAGCCACGCCCAGCCGTTCAACCTCGATTGTCTGGCCCGGAGACACTTTATATTGTTTGCCGCCGGTTTCAACTATTGCGTAAATGGTAAACCTCCAAACACAAAAACCAAATCATTATACCAGTTGCCATGCTCAAGTGTCAAATACGAGAACGCAGTTCAAGCCATAGCTCTACGACTCTGTCCTTGAGTTCGTCAAGGGTGCAGTCGGTATAGATGACTACGTCTGCCTGGCTGGTTCTTTCTTCGTCGGTCAACTGAGCACGGATGCGGGCCAGCGATTGGTCTTCAGGCATTCCCTTTTGCTCTCTGAGCCGCCTGATTATCGTTGCTTGCGGGGCACTCGCCACCCATACCTCATCGACCATAGGTTTCCATCTCGCCTCCAGAAGCAGCGGTGCTTCGATTACGACTATATCAGCACTGCCCCTTTCATATTCTTCAATCATGGCTTTTACCCGCTCCAGTATTCGGGGATGCATTATATGGTTCAGCCGGGCTCTGGCATCAGGGTTGCGGAAAACGATCTTACCCAGCTTTCGGCGGTCGATGGTCCCATCAGTGCTGATAATTCCCTGGCCGAAAGTACCAACCACTTTCTGCCAGGCTTCGGTACCGGGCTTAGAGACCTCATGTCCCACTTTATCGGCATCAATTATCACCGCCCCCAGCTCGCCCAGGAACTGTGATATGGTGCTCTTGCCGCTGCCAAAGCCGCCGGTCAGACCAATGATTTTCATTTCATCACCATTTACTTCAAGCCCAAATTAGTCTACTTTTCCCCTGTGTATTAGTCAAGCAATCGCACTTGTGCCTGCTGGACAACCTAAACGACTTTCAGATATGATAAAGAACACCTGAAACGCATTGCTGTTACTGGAATTATACCAGCCAGGGAGGGTACAGATGGTCAAGGTCTTTGTTACCAGAACGGTGGCTCAGGAAGCCATTGAAATGCTCTCAAAATATGCCCAGGTTGATGCCTGGGTAGAAGAGGAGCCGATACCGCGCGGGGAATTTCTCAGGCGCATCGCCGATGTTGATGGCATCCTGCAGTGGGGAGGTGACTCGATTGACGGCGAAGCCATGGACGCGGCTCCAAAACTTAAAGTTATCGCCAACGTGAGTGTGGGGTACGATAATATAGACGTTGACGCGGCCACGAAAAGGGGAATCAGAGTCAGCAATACCCCGGGCGTGGTCACGGAAAGCACTGCCGACCTTGCCTTTGCCCTCCTGCTGGCCATATCCCGTCGCCTCATCGGGATGACCAAAGTTGTTATCAACGGTGAATGGCGCAACTTCGGTCCCATGGAGATGCTGGGATACGATGTGTATGGTAAAACGCTGGGCATCATCGGCATGGGGCGGATTGGCGCCGCGGTGGCACGGCGGGCAAAGGGCTTCGATATGAAAGTGCTCTACCATAACCGGCATCGACGCCCGGATGAAGCTGAGCTCGGGGCGGAATACGTCGAGGATATACCGGCGCTGCTCAAGGAGTCTGACTTCGTCAGCATTCACGCGCCGTTGAACAAGGAGACCCGGCATTTAATCGGCGCCAGGGAGTTGTCCTGCATGAAACCAACGGCCATGCTGGTCAATACCGCCAGAGGCGCGATAGTTGACCAGGGAGCACTTTATGAAGCCTTAAAACGAAAGCAAATACTGGGTGCCGCTCTGGATGTCACCGAGCCTGAACCAATGTCGCCGGATGACCCGCTGTTGAAGCTGGACAATGTCATCGTCCTGCCACATGTCGGTACCCAGACCTTGGACACCGGGGTAAACATGAGCGTCATGGGGGCACAGAACCTTATCGCTGGCCTCAGAGGTGAGGCTATGCCGAACTGCGTGAACTGCCACCTTATCGATAAAAAATAGCACTGCTGTTTATCTGATTTCCACGAGAAACACCTTCTGGTCCCAGCTGTGTTTTACATCGGGGCCCCTGAGGTTTAACTGAACTTCAGTGGTGCCCTCCTTCAAAGCCCGGCAGCGAAAGTGCTGCTCCAGAATGGTCTTTTCCTCACCCTGTATTTCTACTTTGTTGCTTTCAACGGTTGATGAAATCAGTTCCAGCATGCTTTCGTCTACAATGGCGGTCCACATGTAGCCGGTGGGCGGGCTTGTTTCAGTGGCAATAATAAATTCCTGGTTTACCTTTACAGCGATAACTTCACCCGGTTCCCGGTAGATATCCGGCTCCCCGGAACAACCCGCAAGCAATAAAATGCTGACAATTGATGCTGATACTAAAAGAAATCTCATTGAACCATATACTCGCTGAAACAGGAAATGGGCGGTACTGTACGATAGACAAAACCAGAACCTTTGAACTGGCGTTTAGCCTTAGTTAACCATTTACAGCCGTCAGATTAATGAACGTCACATAAGTGTGTAAACAAAGGAACTTTCAAGCTCCTGCATCCAATTTGATTGGGGCGTTCCCAGAATTCGTAATGGGAAACAATAGAACTGCTGTCTCGGGCGCTGCCAGTCGGATCCATAGAGAACAAACAACAAACCAGTGGGAAGTGAAAGCCTCTGTTGACCTACATCATTGCGAAGCTCACTAAGTGCATGTTCAGATTCAATGTCTTTTTCATCATCGTTCCAGACGGCGATGATTGATTCCCTATTACCTAGTTGCTTAAATTTCTCAGCTATTCGGCTTATGATCTTCTTGATATCTCGTTCTGGATCCCCGTATGGCTCCAATAGAAATGTATCATCTAAGAACTCTTTATCAGAGAGGGAGTTTTTTGGTGGATCTGGGTCAACTTGCCGAAAGCGTTTTACCTCAACAACTGCACTATGGCCGTCTCTTGATATTCCCAAATCGGGGCCTTCCTCCCCTAAAGGTTCTAGTTGAACTTGGAATCCAATGCGAGTAAAGACCAGAGCATACCTAATTTCGGCGAGGTAGTCATATAGTTGCTCCCTGTCCGGTACATTAGCAATTCGTTTGAATTTTAGACTTGCGCCTGGCATTTGCCAAACCTGCTCAAGACGGCTTTGCCAGAGCTGCATTTCATTTTTCTCCAGTAAAAGGGATAACTTCTGATTAGCTTTCTTCAGTAGCTTACCGGCTTCGCTCAATTCAGGGATTTATCTTCCTTTCTAATTTCTCTAGACGGTCAAGTAAATGCAAGCTACTAGTTGACGAATTGGGTATCTTCCAGAAACCAGAATCGAACCACTTCATACAAACTTCGTATGCCCGCTTATAGTTTTTTTGCTTGGAGTATAAAATTGCCAATCGCTCATAACAGTATGGCATAATAGAACTATTGGAAATTGCAGTTTCTAGTATTCGAATTTCTTCTTCTGTTCCCTCGCGTTCTTTGTTTTCCATTGCCTCTCCGTAGAGACTGTCGAAAGGGTCTCCACTTTGATAGTACTCTGGGAAAAGTTCTCGAATTATCGCTACTGTTTCAGTATAATTTTGGTTGCAAAGATTTAGGTATTCACGCTTGCGGTCTTGCTTCATGAGTTCAATCATTTTTGTTCTGAGTGTGCTCATTTATTTAGCGATATCCCTCTAATCATGTAATCAACTTATTATACCTGAATAGCTCGGATGTGGTCAAGGGAAAATAGAGAGGATAGTTCTGCGTATTGTACAGTACCAACCCTTTTTTTAGGCATGGTGGGCGGTACAGGACTTGAACCTGTGACCTCCTGCGTGTGAAGCAGGCGCTCTAACCACTGAGCTAACCGCCCGAAATCGTGCCTAACTTGTCCGCAAACCCCGACGAAAACCCACCAAAGCAAGAGGTCTTTTCCGTCACCTTCCGCTTGAAAATCCAGCCCCTCTCGCTTCGCTCTTGCTGATAATTATATATGATTGGCGCTTCAACGGTCAAACGGCAAGCCGGATCCTAACATACTTTACCCCTTGAGGATGACCGGCCAAAATGCTCTTTTCAGAAAAGATGTGAGAATGCCAGGTAATAGACGTGAACCGACGAGAGTACTTCAACTTATGTAGACCAGGAATTGGTGTTCAGATTGTCGTTCAATCGTTCAGTCGTTCAGTCATTCAGGTGGTCAGTCTTTGCCCCGGGATCTGACGGCGGAGACCGTAGGTAGTATTACCTAAATGATTGGGGAGACGCTGTTCCAAGGAACTATATTGGTACGAGTGATAGGCGGTGCCTGCGGGGGGTGGGGGAGGGCAGTCGGAAGAGTGAATATGGTGGAAAATCATATCGCGTATCTCGGGCTGAGGAGAGGCAGGGAAAATTCCAAGAGTAATATCCATGAACAGAAGCTTGGCCCATTCAGCGGCGTAAAGATCCGCCAGTCTGAGTACGTCACTGACTATATTTTCGGGTAAGCACTTCTTGAGACAAAAGTGATGAGGGTAACCTACCAGCGTTCGCAGTGTAGCCTGTTCAGGTGCGTTCCCTACCGTGGTCGATATCCCCCTTATCAGGCAGATCACATTTCGATGGTTTGTTCAACAAACAGTCGTGGTAAAATATAACCGAAATCACTTTGTAAGGAGGACTACAGTGGCTGAGAATGTAGAAGTCATCTTCCAGACCCTCAGAGGCGATCTCGTTACCCTCAATAGACTAGTGCGCATACTCGCAGAGAAGCTTCCTGAAGAAGATGCAAGGGTTATGGCAAAGGATTACACAGCTGATGAGGCAGTAAAAGAGGCTATCAACTACGGAGGATATTTGGCTCAGCATCTCAAGGAAGCTTGTGGAGCTCTAAAGGGTGGGGAGAAACCGACCTCGATTTCTCTTCAAGTTGGCGGTGTGGTCGTCACCTGGGATATTTCTTCATAACCTAGCGAGGTTCAAATAAATTCGGCAATGTTAGACCAAGCTTAACACTCTATATTGAGCGCTAGCATAGTCGGGAGCGATGGCTGGGAAACATGATGGAGGCACAATATGATACCATCACAACAGCTCCTAGAGGGAATTCGACTTTGCACAAACAATGTTGAGCAGCTACTAAAAGACGCAAGCATGCTTTTTGAAGCAGGGTCATACGGACACGCTCAAGCATTGGCTATCTTAGCCATGGAGGAATATGCAAAAAAGATTGTTCTGGTTGCTAGGAAAACCCACCCTCACAGGTTTGAGGAAGAAATGAAAAGGGCATTCTGGGATCATAATCTAAAACTGCAACTGGCCCTAGATAGGCTGATTAGAGAGTTTCCGGATGCTCCTGCCGATGAGCAAGTAGCAAGCGCAATAGTAGACTTAGCGAGCAGGCTCTCTTCTTTGAAGCAGGTGAGCCTCTATGTCGACTATGACAAGGACTTGGGATGGTTTGACCCCAACAAACGTGATTACAAGAATGTGGCGGCAATCCAGATACGTTTGGAGTGAACCCCTGAAGCTGGAC
>JAHJTL010000103.1 GCA_018829775.1 Chloroflexota bacterium
AGCCGTCAATAACCACTGGAATGCGTCTCGCGGCTGCTCCCAGCATTACCCCGACCAATCCCCCGATTTCAAAACCACCTACTTTCGCCAGTACCTCCAGCGGCTTCGCTGGTTCAGGTTGGTTTATAGCGAGGGCCCGCTCGATTACCCTTATTTTATGTCGCAACTGCGCGTCCGTCAGGCCGGTGCCCTGCCCCGTAACCTCAGCCACCGGTTTTCCCGTCATAACGGCACAGATAGCGCTGCTGGCCGTGGTGTTACCGATGCCCATATCGCCCGTGCCCACAATGTCCAGCCCTTTATCGGCCTCACTGTTCACCAGTTCAATTCCGGCCTCCACCGCCTGTGCTGCCTGTCCAGCAGTCATAGCCGGTCCGACCGCCATATTTTGTGTGCCGTAGCCAACTTTTCGCGATATCAGATTGGCATCCTGACCGAGGTCGGTGGCGACTCCCATATCAACGACAATAACCCTCGCTCCAACCTGCCGGGCGATGACATTGATTCCAGCCCCACCGCGCAGGAAGTTGGCCACCATCTGAGCGGTCACCTCCTGTGGCCAGTTGCCGACTTTCTCGGTTACCACCCCGTGGTCGCCGGCCATAACGATGACCGCTTTCTCTTTAATCCGGGGGGGTGACTTACTCTGAATACCTGCCAGTTGAACCGACAGTTCCTCCAGACGACCCAGGCTTCCCGGCGGTTTGGTCAGTCTGGTTTGTCTGGCCCGGGCTTCCTTCATCGCCATCTCATCAAGTGGCCCTATTTTTTCAATGGTACTGGTTATCAGTTCAGACATATTACCCCTCAAAGCAATCATTCCGATGTCATAAGTTCGCCTTTATCCTTCAGCTCTTTGATGACGGTGAGCAACTTCTGGCACTCAGGCAGGGTGCGGGTGGAAATACGCACGAATTCCGGCAGTCCAAAGGACGTACAATCTCGCACCTGAATACCATGTTTGAGCAATCGGCCACGAAATACCCTCGCGTTGCCTGCCCCGACCAGAAAATAATGAGTGTCCGATGGCACCGGTGGCAGGCCGAGTTGAGACAAACCTTTAAGAAGAAATTGCCTGGCTTCTCTTATCTTCTGCTTGCTCTCATCCAGAGCCTCTTCGTGTTCCAAAATCCGAAATCCGACCTGCTGCGCAACAATATTTACGTTCCAGGGCGGACAGACCAGTCGCAATGTATTTATTATCTCTTTACCGGCAATGGCATAACCAAGGCGCAGGCCGGTCAAGGCATAGTCCTTGGTCATAGAACGCAGTAAAATAACATTGCCCCGGGAAATCAACTCAATAGAAGACCAGGGCCGCTCTACGAAAGACAGGTAAGCCTCATCAAGAACTAATAACCCATCCCCGATTGCCGTCAAAATCTTTTCGATTTCTGGCTGGAATAAGTATCTTCCCGTGGGATTGTTCGGATTGCAGATGAAAAGCGCCTTGGGGTGGTGCTGGTCAATAAGGTTGACAATTTCATCGATTCGGGGGGCAAAATTATCCTCAGCCCTCGACCGGTGCTTGACTACGATTGCCCCGGCAAGCTGACTGGTCACCTCATATTCACCGTAAGTGGGCTCAAGTAGGAGAATTTCATCACCCTTATTGAAGTAGGCCAGAGCAATGAGGCGTATTAGCTCTGTGGTGCCGCTGCCAGCTATGATATTATCCGGTGAAATCCCCAATTTTTCGGCCAGCCTCTGCCTCAGTTCGGTGGCTTCAGAATCGGGGTATCTATCAATGGCAAAGTCACCCAGATGCATTTCCTTTATTTCCTCTGGGGGCATGAAGGGATTGGTGCAGACGCTGAAGTCGAGCAAGGCCTCTGGAGAAATGCCCGCAGCCTTCAGTTCCGCGTAATTCATCCCGCCGTGGGGACACTTTATTATATTCTCTACTTCATCTCTAGGTCGCAAGGACAAGATAAATACCTCCCACCGAACCACAGATTAGCGCCCAGGCCGTTACGGTAATATACATCAATTTCAGCGCATCAGCAATTGCCGTCGGTTTGAGAGCGGTTAACGGCTCTCCCAGTTCGTAATGTCCGATTTTCTCCAGCCTCACGTTCAAAGCTCCTGCCATCGCCGCCATGGGCCAGCCGGCATTCGGGCTTTCCGTTTTGGTATGCTCTTTCAGCGCGACCCGCCAGGACCTCCGACCACCCATTCGGGCAATAAAAGCCGCCATAACTAACAAGAGCGCCGTCAGTCTGGCCGGGATGAAATTGAGCACATCATCCAGTCGGCCGGCGAACTTTCCCAGATACTCATATTCACCGTGATAGCCTATCATAGCATCCAGCGTGTTGACCACCCGATAGGCAATCGCCCCCGGAATCCCGAAAATGAGGAAGTAAAACAGGGGCGCAATAAAGCTATCGCTGATATTTTCTGCTACCGACTCCACAGCCGCTGATATCACCATGGGGCGAGTTAATCTCTTGGTATCACGGCTGACGAGTGCCCTCAGTTCAAATCGTGCTTCGTCCAGCCGATTCTGTTCCAAATGTTTATTAATCATAAGCGCAGCTCGTCGCAGCCCCTTAACCGAAAAGGTTAATTTGAAGATTATCGCCCCAACCACTATGTAGGCCACAATATTAAAGCTATATAAATACCGCAGGCCAAAGTAAACCGGAACGGCAAACAGCCCCATAACGAAAAGGACTATACCAGTACCGTATATAAATTGAACGATACGAGCCCGGCTTTTAACTCCTTTTTTCAGGTATGAAGTCACCTTGCCCATCCACGCCACCGGATGGACGGCATTGGGCGGGTCGCCGAATGCGAAATCAATTAATATCGCCAAAAACAGTATGAGCAGAATTTCCATTTAACTTGGTTTGAAGTCCTTTTTATGCGTATTAACAGGGCCGGGCAGTTTTCCGTTACCGGCTTGGAGCAGGACGCAGGGCAGGCCATTCACCGGATGAGAGTAGACGCAGCTCTCAGCACCATAGACCTTGGTAATATTGCTGGAGGTAATAACCTCCCAGGGGGTACCCTCGGCATAGACACGCCCTTCACTGAGCAGGACCAGCCGGTCACAGTACTGCGCGGCCAGATTCAGGTCGTGAAGGGCCGCGAGCACGGCGATGTTGCTCTCCGAACACATATTTCTGATTAAGTCGAGTGTTTCAATCTGACGGCCGATGTCCAGATTTGCGGTAGGCTCATCCAGAAGAATCGCCTTCGTCTCCTGGGCCAGAGCACGGGCGATAAGCAAGCCCTGTATTTCCCCGCCGGAAAGCTCGCTCACTCTTCGCTCGGCAAGGGACTGGGTGCCAGTCTTCTCCATGGCCTGCCAGGCAATAGCGATTTCCTTTGGCCCTTCGTACTGCAGGAAACCAAGATGCGGATTGCGTCCCATGAGCACGATCTCAAAAGCGGTGAAGGCACTGGGCAACAGTGGCAGCTGGGGTACCACCCCGATTAAGAGCGCCAGCTTCCGTCTGGATAATTCATTTATATCCTGAGCATCGATGAGAATTCGCCCCGTAAATGGGGAAATGATGCCGCTTAACGCCCGGATAATGGTGGACTTCCCGCAACCATTCGGGCCAATCAGCCCCACCATCTCCCCCGGCCTTGCCCGCAGGCTGATGTCCTGCAAGACTACCCTGCGGCCGTAGCCAAGCGAGACGTCACGCATTTCAATCGTTATCATATTTATTCGCCTCAGAAAATCACATGCTTTCGACGTCTTAACAGATAGAGGAAGAAGGGAGCACCACATATCGCCGTGATAACACCTACCGGTATTTCCGTCTGTGCCAGTGCGGTGCGCGCGATTATGTCGGCAATAATGAGAAAAATGGCGCCGGTAAGTATTGACAGTGGCAATAAAAAGCGGTGGTCGGCGCCCCATATCAGGCGCACCGCATGTGGAATGATGATGCCGACGAATCCAATAACGCCGACGAAAGAGACCGCGGCCGCGGTTATCAGCGTGGCCGCCCCCAGGAGGGCAAGTTTGAGTCTTTCCACGTTGATGCCGAGCTGCCGGGCTTGCTCTTCATCAAGCTGCATCAAATTCAACGAGCGAGCGTAAAGTAAGAGGACAACCAGGCCCACCAGTACATAGGGTAATATCATTACTGCCTCTGACCACTGGCTCAAGGAGAAGCTGCCCATCAACCAGAACATGATGCCGTGTATCTTTTCGCCACTGGAAATTATGAGGTAAGAGACGATTGAGGATAACAACGCCCCGAGTGCTACCCCGGCCAGAATAAGCGTCGTCACCGGCAGCGTTTTACCGACGCGGGCCAGCATATAGACAACCGTGGTGCTGAGCAGTGCGCCGGTGAAGGCGAGCAGCGGGATAATCCCGAATCCCAGATTGTGCCAGGCTGGGGGAAGCATGAAGCCGATAACCGCTCCAAGCGCAGCTCCCTGTGCCACGCCTATCAGATATGGGTCGGCCAGTGGATTTCGGAAAAGGCCCTGATAGG
>JAHJTL010000104.1 GCA_018829775.1 Chloroflexota bacterium
AGGTGTTCGGTCCGCGCCACATCTGTTGGGTGGCTCCGGTGCAGATAGGCACTGGGCCAGTTACCCTGATTCAACTCGTAGAATACCGGTTTCCCTTCAATATTCTCTTCTTTCATACCTACTTCCATAAGCCGGTGCGCCTCATCATCCGAACCGTCACACCACCAGATTCTATCCGGCTTGGTCAACCTTGCCACCTCTTCAACCCAGTTCTCTAACGGTGTAGACATAGATGCCTCCTTATAATGTCATCAGGCTGGCACCAGTCCCATTCGGGAAACCCTGCGGCATCACGTTCGCAGGTGAAAAAATTATAAATTGGTAAATTATATCATATATTATACCTGTGTTACCAGTATTATCAGTTTGCTTTCCATTCTTCCAATATGCTGTCCCTGAATGGTATAATCTGTGGTGAAGTTGTACACTTATGATACGTCAGTGCCGGGCCAGTGATGCCCAGAGAATGTACTTTATCATCAATAAAGCTGCGGAAGCCTATGAAGGCGTTATTCCGGCCGACTGTTACCAGCAGCCCTATATGCCGATGGACGAACTGATAGGAGAGATAGAAAGGGTCATCTTCTACGGCTGGGAGGTAAATGGAGAGCTGGTGGGCATTATGGGAATGGAGCCAATCAAAGATGTTACCCTCATCCGCCATGCCTACGTCCTCCCGGAATGGCAGGGGCAGGGAATTGCCAGCCGCCTGCTGGACTACATCAAGCGCCTTTTTACCGGCTCCCGGTTGCTGGTGGGGACATGGGCGGACGCCAGCCGGGCGATTTCTTTTTACCAGAAACACGGGTTTCGCCTTATGCCTGATAAAGACCAGCTGCTGGAGACTTACTGGGATATTCCCCGGCGCCAGATTGAAACCTCCGTGGTGCTGGGAATAGATAACACACAGGCATAAAGGAGTCAAGATGAATATCAAAGACCTTAATCGACTGCTTCAGGTGACGGCGATTACGCTGGCACTGACCGCAGTATGCCAGGAACTGGAAAAGCCGAAAGAAGAGCGACTCTGGCACGGGAAGGCCGTTGGCTTTGTCCCCTATGACTTCAGGTTTCCCACCCTAGAACGCATAAGGGAAACATACTGGAATCCCTATGACAGCCGAATTCTGGTTCCGGAGGCGTTCGGCATCGGCTGGGCCATCAACTTCTACTCGCTTCTCGAGCGCCTGAGACTCATCGGGCAGGACCTGTCCGAAGAAGACTTCCTGATGCCCGGCGAGCACATGAAAGAGGTTTTAACTCACGCGCTTGAAGCTGAGTAAGCGTCTATCATCCCGATAATCGCCAGGCATAAAGGAGGGTAAGTAAATCTCTTGTCCGTTAATATCAATACAGAGGAAATGGCCGCATCCGTACAGGAAGAAATCAGGGCTTTCGTGCGCAGCAGCCCGATAAATCGTATGCCCGATTCGAATGACGATTTCATCTTTGACGAGCCGCTGGTGCAGTTTGCTGACGGCGATGACCCCATCTTCAACGAGTATAAAACAATAATCGACCGCACCCACATCACCCCCCGTGAAGCTCTGTCCAAAACCTATGAGAAAAGCCCTGAGGATTTACCCGCGCACCTGTCCGTCATCAGCTGGATACTGCCCATTACCGCTAAAACACGCAAATCAAATCGACCACAAAAGGACATCCCATCATGCCCCTGGGCATATACCCGGTGGTACGGAGAAAAGTTCAACGAGGCGCTGCGGAAACACATTGTCGAAGTTATTGTCGGCAAAGGATACCTGGCTGTGGCGCCGTTTATACAGCCCTACTTCAAGACCATGGAAAACGAAAAGGGCTTCCTTTCCAACTGGTCGGAGCGGCACATTGCCTACGCTGCCGGGCTGGGCACCTTCAGCCTCTCCGATGGCTTCATTACGGAGCGCGGCATCGCCCACCGCTGCGGCAGCGTGGTCACGGATATGCCCCTCCCCACCAGCCCAAGAACGGCGAAGACACCCTATTCCAACTGCTTATTTTATGTCAATAATAAATGCTGGGCCTGCATTCCCCGCTGCCCCGCCGGCGCCATCACAGAGCAGGGCCACGATAAGATAAGATGCCGCCGCTACATGTGGGATGATATAGCTTACATCAAGCAGAAGTATGGTGTAGACGTACAGGGCTGCGGCCTCTGCCAGACCAAAGTCCCCTGCGAGTTCAGAAACCCGGCGGAGAAGTTAAGCATTAAAACAGGATAACGCAGATTTTAGTGAAATTAACTTTTATCCAAAAATTTATCAATATCTATTATTTCTCCTCGGAGCATGTCTAATTCATCCAGTTTAGTATTTTTATTTCCAAGGCTTTTACGAATTTCGAGACGAAGCTTTCCCCATAACCGTACAGTCACGCGAATGTCTTGCTTGCCATTACTACCAAGATTAAAAAAATATTGCATCATACCATTATAGGCACGGACTACTTCATCAGAACCTAAAAGACCTAGTTCCCAAATTGCTTTTCTGTAATCTTTCGAGATAATTTTTTCCTCAATACTTGCCCTTCCCTCGTCTTCTTGCTTCAAATTGGCAAATAGCTCAATGTATGGGTCTAATATTTCACCGTATATCCTACGACGTTCGCCACGCAACCTTTCCTCTACAGCACGGAGTTCCTCAGTGCGAGATTTGATAACCCAACCAACAACACCCCCAATCAACACTAGCAAAGGTGGCAATATTATTTGAACCCATTCCATTTCCTCCTCCTTATAACAATTATGTATAATCTACCTCCCCTTCACCCCATCCTTATATATACTCTCCGGCTTTACTTGTATTAGCTGGTTGGCTAAATCTTCATTGCTTTTATTATACACCCTGATATAATTTCCCGTGTACCCTGACCAGACGCCGCCGGATTTCTGCTCCCATAACACGGTCATGGTTCTGCCCAGAAATCGCTGTCGAAAACTGTGGGCACTTTCCTCGGCCAGCGCCAGCATCTTCCGTGTCCTTTCCTTCTTCACTCTCTCTGAAACCTGGTCCGGCATATCAGTGGCCTCTGTCCCCGGTCGCCGTGAATA
>JAHJTL010000105.1 GCA_018829775.1 Chloroflexota bacterium
GAAAACGGCCAGACTTACATTTACGCCGCCTATCCCCTTGTCCGCCCTTCCGGTGCATCTGACCCCCAGCGCATAGAGACCCTGGTTCTTTCCGTACTGCGTACCAAGGCCGCCGCCATCATGGCAGGCCTGTTCAGCCCCTTCCTTATTGCCGGACTCATTGCGCTGTCCATCTCTCTCATCATCGCCATAATATTCGCGCGCTCAATATACCGGCCAATACACAACGTAACCGAAGCAGCAATGAGAATTGCCCAGGGACATTATGACCAGGAAGTCCCGTTGCAGGGCCCGAGGGAGGTGAGGGGCCTTGCCGCCAGTTTCAACCAAATGGCGCAGCAGGTGAAGAAATCGCAGCAGCAACTGCGCCACTTCGTCGCCGACGTTTCTCACCAGCTGAAGACGCCGCTTACCTCAATCCAGGGATTTGCCCAGGCAATGCTGGATGGAACCGCCGCCAATGATGATACCAGACTGAAGGCGGCCCAGATTATCAATGACGAATCGCAACGGATGCGACAACAGGTAGATGAACTTCTCGAGCTGGCTCGCATGCAGGCCGGTCAACTCAAAATCGACCGCGAGCACGTGGATGTGAAAGAACTCCTTGAACATTGCCTGGAAATCTTTACCGTGCAGGCAGAGGAAAAAGGGGTGGTATTTAAAATGAACACGGAAGCTGCTCTAACGGTTATCGGAGATTTCGACCGTCTGGAGCAGGTTTTCAGCAATCTGCTGGACAATGCTCTTAAAAATAGTCCGCTCAAGGGAGAAGTACTGATTGATGCCCGCAAAGTGCAAGCCAATTTCATTGAGGTCAGGATATCGGACAGCGGGCCGGGAATACCCCCGGAACAGCTCCCCTATGTTTTTGAACGTTTCTACCAGGCCGGCGGTATGCGGACCGGCGTTGGTCTCGGACTCGCCATTGCCAGGGAAGTTGTACTGGCCCACGATGGAAACATAGAGGCCAACAGCAGCCCTGGAGAGGGAGCGGAATTCATCGTCAGGCTTCCCGCCGTCTTACAAGGCGCCATCTGAAAACCGTCAGCCTATTATCATCGGCATATCATCGGGAAATATACCCAATCGGTCTACGTTATCCACCTCCTGCTTTACATCGATTATTCACTATTACAAAAATTTATGTCAATAACCACTGCATTTCTTGACAATCTGTGCTAAAATAACTTAGCAATTTAAGACCAGGCTTAAGTTATAATAAATAAAAGTGAGTAAAAGGGGGTGATTGCGTTTAGCAAACAGGCTACAAGTTGAAGCTCTATTCTATCAAAGGAGGAACAAATGAGAAGGAAAATAATTTCATTGACTATTGCCGGTATTTTGCTGTTCGGTCTGTTGGCTGCCGGATGTGCCGCTCCAGCGCCAGCACCGGCTCCAGCGCCAGCGCCTGCGCCGGCACCTGCTCCAGCACCGGCACCTGCTCCAGCACCGGCACCTGCTCCAACGCCAGCGCCATCTCCAGCACCAGCCCCGGCTCCGGCGCAACCAACCGAGGAAGTTTACTGGCGGTTAGCCTCATATCTGCCGGAGACAAATCCCTGGGGTGAATCAGCAATACGTATGACGAAGAACGTTGAAGCCATGAGCGGCGGGAATTTTGTCATTGAGTTCTTCCCGGGCGGCGCGGTAGCGCCAGCGACCAAAGAATTTGACGCTCTGGACCGCGGTATCATCGAGATGGCACAGACCGGCATGCACTATAATATGGACAAGTTCTCCACTGGCGGTCTGTTTAACATCATTGTAGCCGGTCCGACGCCTATGGCATATATCACCTGGTACCTTGAGGGAGGCGGTCAGGATCTAATCCAGGAGTTGTTCGCGGATTACAATGTAATGGGTCTCTCCGTACTGACCATAGGGCGCGCGGAAATGTTCGGCTACAGCAACACACCGCTGGAAACAATGGCCGACTTCAAGGGGTTGAAGTTCCGCACCGCCGGTGACTGGGGAGAGGTCCTCACCGAGTACTTCGGTGCCTCCGTAATCTTCCTCCCCGGTGGGGAAATCTATGAGGCCATGCAAAGGGGAGTGATTGACGCCTTTGAATTCAGCTCGCCGTCAGTAAATGTCCCCTTTGGCTTCAATGAAATCGCCAAATATGCCGTGTTCCCGGGCATCCACGCACCGGGCGTACTCATGCCCGCCCTCGTCAACAAGGAGGCCTTTAACAAACTCCCCGATGGCTTTAAAGTTATACTTGAAGATGCCATCCTGGCTGAGTGCCTCAGGAACCATCTGGTTGAATCGGACCAGGATAGCTGGGGTGTGGAACAGCATAGAAAGATGGGCATGGAAATTATATCCCTGTCTGAGGATGTCCAGAAGGAGATAGAAGCAGCTGCTGCGGATTTCTATGGCAAGCGGGCAGCGGAAGATGAATTCTTTGGCAGGGTCTACAATTCAGCAAATGCTTACAAGATAGCTCTGGGTGAGACAAACACGCTTCAGTTCCCGTACTACAGATAGACATCTGGTTGGCCCCCGCTCCGGGACCGTTTTCGGGGCGGGGGCCATACCCTGAAAAACAGTTGAATAATGCATACTTATCTTGACGTGCAGTTTATGGGCAAAATTGGACTACGATATGCCTTGCATAGAATGGCCTTTTTTTATATTATTATCCCAAGGCCACGTGAAATATGAGAGCAACGCTGCGAGTTATTGACAGTATCAGCGAATGGACCGCAAAGGCAGTAAGCTGGCTTACCGTTGCCCTGGTTCTGGTGCTTGTCTTTGACGTTACCGAGAGATACGTTTTTGGTGGCGCCACGATATGGGCATACGAGACCGCCACTATGCTCGGCGCCACTATCTATGTCATGGGCTGGGCATATGTAACCCGAATGCGCGATCATATCCGCGTAGATGTTATTTACGTGCATCTTTCGCCCAGAGTCCGGCTCATTATCGATGTTATCGGTACCGTATTATTTTTGCTTCCGCTGCTCTATGTACTTATAGATACTGCAATTTATTACATGTTGCGCGCCTGGAAGATTGACGAGGTACTGGCAGAGACTTTCTGGTACCCGCCGGCCGGACCATTCCGAACCGTGGTGGTGGTCGCATTGTTTCTGCTGGCCTTTCAAACCGTAGCTCACCTGATTCGCGATTTCTACCAACTGGTCAGGAATAAAGCCTATGATTGATATCAGCCAAGAGACGATTGCTATCATAATGCTGCTGGGCGTACTGGTCGGGGTGATAAGCGGGTTCCCGCTGGCCCCGGTTATTGGTGGCATCGCCTTGGTCGTAGGCTACTTGACCTGGGGCGGACCGCAGGTAACCGACCTGTTCTACTCGCGCATGTGGGGCCTGATACGAAACTATGTCATTCTGGCGGCTCCCCTGTTTATTTTCATGGGTATCATGCTTGAACGTTCGGGAATCGCCGAACGTTTGTATGAGGCATTATACCTCTGGCTTGGCGGTTTCAGGGGCGGCCTGGCGATATCCACCGTGTTAATCGGCACCATCCTGGCTGCCTGCGTGGGCATAATCGGTGCCTCGGTTACCATGCTGGCCCTTATTGCCCTTCCCGCCATGGTGAAGCGAGGTTACGACAAAGCCCTGGCCAGTGGTTCGGTGTGTGCTGGCGGCACCCTGGGTATTCTTATTCCTCCCAGTATTATGCTGGTTCTTTACGGGCCAATGGCGGAAATTTCGGTGGGCAAGCTTTTCATGGCTGCATTTATCCCTGGTCTGGTCCTCTCCGGTCTGTACTGCACCTATATCGCCTTTTACTGCCTGTTCCAGCCACATAAAGCGCCGGCAGTGCCTGCTGAAGAAAGAAGGGTCTCCTTTCTCAGGAAAACGCGCCTGCTGCTCACCTCTATGGTGCCGCCGGTGATACTTGTCCTGGCCGTACTGGGCAGTATCTTCTTCGGGGTAGCACCGCCCACGGAAGCTGCCTCGGTGGGTGCTTTTGCCGCCATGCTTCTGGCTCTTGCTTACGGCCGGCTTAGCTTTAGAGCTCTCAGGGAGACGGCATTCCAGACACTGAGGATTACCAGCAAGGTAATCTTCGTTGCGGTATGTGCTTTCATGTTCGTTGGTGTTTTCCTGGGCCTGGGCGGCGGCAATGTAGTAGAGAAAATCATTCTGCTTGCCCCCGGCGGGCGCTGGGGTGCCTTTGCCTTTATCATGTTTATCGTCTTCATACTGGGCATGTTTATCGATTGGCTGGGTATCATCTTCATCATGATTCCCATCATTACCCCCATCGGTCCGGTTCTGGGTTTTGACACACTCTGGCTTGCCATGATGATTTGTGTTAACCTTCAGATGTCCTTCCTGACGCCCCCGTTTGCTTACGCAATATTCTTCCTCCGTGGTGCGGCGCCCCCTGAGCTTGGGGTCACCACGGCTGATATCATCCGCGGCGTTATACCTTATGTTTTCCTCATTATGATTGGCCTTGGCCTGTGCGTAGCCTTTCCTCAATTAATCCTCTGGCTGCCGGCACAAATGGTTAGATAGCCCCGGTCAATACCGTTATTTAAATTTCTGGAAAAGGAGTTACCACAATGGTTAACTTTGCCAGCGATACCGAGATGTTTGATACCATGCGCGACAAGCTCTACGCCTCGGTTATTTCCGACGTCGTAGACAGCCTTGGCGCACGAAATCAGGGTATGAGACCCGACGTCCGCCCTATATATGAAGGCGCGATGGTGGTGGGGCGTGCCTACCCCGTGCTTACGGCAGATGTCTACAAGTTTGTCGACGACCCCTATGGGCCGGAGATTGACGCCGTCGACTCTTTAAAGCCCAACGACGTGATGGTGGCCTGCACACAGCGCTCCACCCGCACCTGTTTCTGGGGGGAACTGCTTGCCACCGCCGCCCGGGCCCGGGGCGCCCGCGGCATCGTCGTTGACGGCACCGTCAGAGACGTTGCTTATATTACCAAGATGAAGTTCCCCACCTTTGCCACGGGAATATATATGGTTGATTCGGCAGGCAGGAGCATCGTCATCGACCATAATTGTCCAGTGGACTGCGGCGGCGTTCTGGTCAATCCCGGCGATATTATATTTGGCGATATCGACGGCGTGGTGGTCATCCCCAAAGAGCTGGAAAAAGAGGTCATACCGCTGGCCCTGGAAAAGGTGAGCAAGGAGAACCAGCTGCGTGACGAGCTGCTCAAGGGGACCCTGCTGCGCGACGCGTACAATAAGTACGGAGTTTTGTAAACATCCACATCAATAATATCGAGCGCAATATCTCCGGAAGGGGCGAATGTTATGGCGATATCGAAGATAGCGGGAAAAGTGCAGACCGTGCTGGGGGTGATTGAGAGCCAGGACGTGGGCATTACTCTACCCCACGAACATTTTCTTATCGACGGCAAATGTATTTTCACGGAACCGGAAGCAGCCAGTGACCGGGCTCTGGCTTATGAGCCGGTGGACTGGCATAACCTCAGCTGGCTCCGCTACCATCCTTACCAGAACCTGGATAATATGCGCCTGCTGGATGAGCAGGAAGCCATCGATGAGGCCATGATTTTTAAAAAATCCGGCGGCCAAACAATCGTTGATGTCACCATCAATGGTATTGGCCGCGACCCGAAAGCTCTGGCCCGTATCTCCCGGGTTACCGGCCTCAACGTAGTCATGGGCTCCGGTTACTACATCGCGCCCAGCCTTGGTCCGGAAGTGGACACCAAGACCGAGGCGGAGATTACCGACGAGATAGTGCAGGACATCACGGTGGGCGTTGGCGGCACAGGAATCCGCTCTGGACTTATCGGTGAGATAGGCTGCACCTGGCCTCTGCACGTTAACGAAGACAAGGTCCTGCGGGCCGCGGCGAAAGCCCAGCAGAAGACCGGCGCCTGCCTCAGCGTGCACCCGGGACGTAATCGACAAGCGCCATTTGATGTAGCCGATATCCTCGAACAGTCAGGTGCCGACCTCAGCCGGGTTATTATCTGCCATATTGACGCCCGTGTCCGTGACCATGAGGGGCGTACGCAGCTGCTGAAAAAAGGCTGCGTCCTGGAATACGACCTGTGCGGATGGGAGGGCCATTTCCCTACCTACTGGACGGCTGACGACTATATGGACCTGCCCAATGACACGCAGCGCATCCACGAAATCCGCCGTCATATCGAGGAAGGATACGGCAACCAGATTTTCATGTCGCACGACATCTGTTCCAAGACCAGGCGGGTACGTTACGGCGGGTGGGGCTACGCTCACATATTGAATTATATGGTCCCGATGATGCGCCAGAGAAGCATAACTCAGGAGCAGATAGACGCCATTATCATTGGCAATCCCAGAAGGCTCCTGACTTTTATTTAAATATTAATCCTTCCGGTGCTTACCTCGGGGCGACAAGCTTGTTCTTCAGCACGCCTATTCCCTCCACCTCAACCTCGATGACGTCGCCCAGTTTGACCGGGTTGGCGCCGCCCTTCGGTGTGCCCGTCCAGACCACATCTCCCGGGCACAGGGTCATAAACTCGGTGATAACGCTGATGAGCCTCGGCACGCTGAATATCATGAGGCTGGTGTGGCTGTCCTGCCTTGTTTCTCCGTTTACCCTTCCCTTGATGGCCACGTTATGCGGGTCGATATCGGTGACCAGCCAGGGGCCGAGCGGTCCGGCGGTATCAAAACCCTTGGCTCTGGCCAGAATCTTGTCCTTTTCAAACAGGTCAATCGCCGTGACGTCATTGCCGCAGGTATAGCCCAGGACATAGTCCATCGCATTTTCTTCGGCAACGTTCTTGGCCATCTTTTTGATTACCAGACAAAGTTCGGCTTCATAGCGGAGGTCCTTGGAAGGCCTGGGATAGATGATATCATCCCCGTGCCCGATTACGGTATTCACCGGCTTGTAGAACAGGTTCGGCTCTTCGGGCACCGGCCAGCCCATCTCTTGGATATGGTCCAGGTAGTTCCGCCCGCAGGCAACACCATTTCTGGGCTCACAGGGCGCCATCAGTTTGACATCCTGTAGCTGGCACAATTTCCCGCCTCGACCAAATTCGCCGTAGAGGTCACCATCGAGCGCATAAATCGTTTTGTCCTCGACGATGCCCCACCGCACCTCACCCCGCCACTCAAATCGCGCTATCTTCATGCTCCCTCCTGAAAAGCTCTTTATAATTAGTCCACGTCAGGATACATCTGATTTCGATAGCTCGTCAACAAAGATAGACGAAGCAATATTGTGTTTCTATATAAATATTTTACCGATTTGCACTTCAAAGATAATTAACTCATAATTATTATTACATACATCGTATTCATTCAGAGTTCCATCATCGATATCAGAGGAGTACGAAAATGAAACGACTGGCTATTTTAATAATAGTTCTTATTACCTTGTTGGCTAGCTGTGCCGCACCACCGCCGGCAGTGAAGGGCACTTTCATTGAAGGGCAATCAGGCGGCGATGCCGAGACCCTGAACTGGCTCCTGGCCGCTGACGCGGCCTCGTTCTCCTACGCCGGGATGTGCTTTGACAGCCTCGCCACCTACGATAACGACTGGCAGGTCCACCTGCGCCACCTGGCCAAGCCGGTGGGAATCTCTGAGGATGGCCTGACCTATACCATCACCATCCGTGATGACCTGAAATGGAGCAATGGCACTCCCGTCACCGCCGACGACTATGTCTATACCCTGAGTAACCTCATGTTCTCCGACTGGCTCAACTACACCTACCAGACCGACTGGCAGGAGGAGGTCGAGGGGGAGACGGTATTCGTTGAAGTTGAGCTGGTCGATGAAACCACCTTCGTTATCAAACGGCAGACCATTGACCCGGAGTTCATCGATAACGCCATCTATTCTCTGACGCCATATCCCAAGCACATCGCCGTGAAGTATGAGGGCGACCTCGAGGCGTTCACGGAGGCCGAGGAGTTCAATAACCTGACCTATACCGGCAACCTCGGTCCTTACCGGTTCAAGGAGTGGATACGGAACGATAAATACGTCGTCGAGCGCAACCCGGATTTCTACCTCGGACAGGAGACGGGCGCCCCTTACTTTGAGGAATACGTTACCAAGCTCTTCGGGACTTCCACAGCCGTCCTGGCGGCCCTGGAGGCGGGAGATATCCACCATGCCGGCATCGAGCCGGAGCAGGTGGCCAAGTTCAAGCAGATGGAGGGAATCAAGGTCTATACTGTCCCCACCCGGGCTTACGACCTTATCGTCTACAACCTGAGAAATAACGGCTGGGAAGGACTGCGAAATAAGACAGTCAGGCAGGCGCTGTCCATGTCCATCAACAAGCAGACGTTCATTGACCAGATACGCTTCGGCTTTGCCGACCCTGCCTTCAGCTTCATCCCCGGGCCTTCTCCCTGGTATACCGAGGAGGGGGTACCCAAGTTTGGCATCGGCGACCTTTACGACAAGGACAAGGCCAAGGAAATGCTGCTGGAAGCCGGCTACGGTACCAGAGAGAGTGACGACAGCATCTCCATTCACGATAAAGATGGCCAGCCAATCAAGCTGACACTGGTGACCACCACCGGCAGCAAGCTCACCGAAGATATCACCCTCTTTGTAAAGCAGGAGCTGGGCGACATCGGCATTGAGGTGGAGTTCAAGCTCGTTCCCTGGCCCACCCAGCTCCGCCAGTACATGATGAACAAGGTGTCCGGCTCGGACCAGGAGTCGAATTACAACAACGGCCCCGATGCCATCAGTGAGGAGACGTGGGATATGATGGTCCTCGCCTTCAACACTCATCCCATCGCCCCGTCAGGCTCCAGGGTCTTCTTCATCACCGATGGCGGGCTCAACTTCTGGGGATATTCCAACGAGAGGGTGGATGAGCTTTTCACCGAGGTCAGGTCCAGCGAGGCGATTGACCCTGAGGTACGCAAGCAGATGTACGCCGAGATAAGTCGGCTCATCGCCGAAGACCAGTCGGCCAATTTCCTCTCCTTCCCCAGAAGCAACCAGGGCTTCCAGGTAAACGTGGAGAGGATTGACCCGGGTATGAGGCTGGGCTGGAACCACCATGAATGGTACTTTGCTGAACCCGAGTAACCTCCCGAGGGAGCGTGACAGTGAAACGGGGCGGTTTGCAAAATTACATCATCAGAAGGCTGATTTACGCGTTCCTCATCGCCTTTGGCGTGGTGACCATCACCTTTATCCTGCTGCGCATTGGCCCCAGCTCTCCGGCGGACAAATATCTGGCCAATATATCGGCCCGCACCCAGGACCCATCCAAAGTCATTGAAGCCGTCGAGGCCCGCTACGGGCTTGATAAACCCATCTATGAACAGTACTTCAACTACCTGGGCAACCTGGCCCGCGGCGACTGGGGATGGTCGTTCAGCACCTCCCTGCCGGTTATCGAGCTCATCAGGCGCCACTGGATTTATTCTTTCCAGCTTATCCTGCTCAGCATGCTTTTCGCCTCCTCATTGGGCATTTTTATCGGCATTTACTCGGCAGTGAAGCAGTACACCAAGACCGATTACATCGCCACCTTCTTTTCCTTCATCGGCATCTCCATCCCCAATTTCTGGCTGGGCATCATGCTCATTTTGATTTTTTCCGTGCAACTGGGCTGGTTCAAGACCTATTACGATACCGGCCTGCCCCTGTTTTCCCTGGCCAATCTGAAAGCGCTTATCCTGCCCGTCATCACCCTCGGCACCGGCATGATGGCCGGCTACACTAGATACGCTAGGTCAGCAACGCTGGACAATTTGCGAAAGGAGTTTGTAAAGACGGCCCGGGCCAAGGGCCTTCCGGAACGTGTGGTCATCGGTAAGCACGTGCTCCGCAACGCCATCCTGCCCATCATCACCATCATCATGTTCGACCTGGCGGGGGTCGTCTTCGGCGGTGCCTATCTGACGGAAATTATCTTCGGCATTCCCGGGCTTGGTCGGGTGTCCTTCAATGCCATCTTTGCCAACGATTATCCGGTGGTGATAACGATAACCCTTATCGGGGCTATGGTGGTCCTGCTCACCAACCTGGCCACCGACATCGTTTATACCTGGCTTGACCCCAGAATAAGGTACGATTGAGGACGTATTGATGAGGCAAATCAAGGTTGGTGGACTGAAGAATTTAATATTCATATTCGCGCTTCTGGCTTTTGTCCTGGCACTTCTACGGGATATTTATTTAGTTGATGAGTCGCTTGAGCCTCTGAATTACCTGTACCTCCTCCTTCTCATTTTTCTCATCTTCTATGTAATACATCCGCTCTACGTTAACCGCCGTCTGACGCGGTACTACTGGGAGAGAACGAAAAAGCACCGGCTGGCCGTTTTGGGGCTGGCATTTATTATGTTTCTGGTAATCGTAGCCATCGCTGGCCCTTTTCTCACTGCCGACCCAACCGAGGTCAACTTTGAGAAGAAAAATATACCCCCCGTGGGTTTTTCCGCGGAACAATCCATCTACGATGTTAAAACAGGGCAATTAACAACTACGGAAACTCCGGGCACGTGGCAGCATCCATTAGGCACCGATGATAAAGGTAGAGACATGCTGGCGATGCTTGTTTCCGGCGCCAGGGTATCATTGCAGGTCGGCCTGGCGGCTGTCCTCATAGCGATATTCATCGGCGCCACTGTAGGCGTGTCTTCTGCCTACTTTGGAAGATGGGTCGACCAGGCACTGATGAGATTCACCGACCTGATGATGACTTTCCCCTTTTTCCTGCTGCTGGTATTGATAATCTTCCTCTATGGCTCCAAATTGATTATTATCATTCTGGCTATAGCCCTCACCGGGTGGACGGGGACCGCCCGGCTGGTCAGAAGCGAGGCGCTATCCCTCAGGACCAGAGATTTCATCATGGCGTCGAAATCACTCGGGGCCAGCGACCGCCGCATTATTTTCCGACACATGATTCCCAATGTCTTGAGCTCGGTTATCGTCATTGCCACACTTTCTATACCGGGTGTCATCCTGGCAGAAGCAGCCCTGAGTTTTATCGGGTTGGGGGACCCTTCCGTTACCAGCTGGGGAAGGATTTTACATGCCGGCCAGCGCACCCTGGATACCGCCTGGTGGATTGCCGTTGAACCCGGCATCATGCTTTTCCTGACCGTGCTGGCCTTTAATTTTCTGGGGGACGGCATCCGGGATGCCTTCGACCCGAGAAGTCAGATTTAAAAAGTTAAAATGAACAACACGATTTTACAGGTCAATGAGTTGAAAACCTACTTCTTCACCCGCCTTGGTGTGGTCAAAGCGGTCGATGGTGTGAGCTTCGGCCTGAGAAAAGGAGAGTGCCTGTGCCTGGTGGGTGAATCGGGCTGCGGCAAGACCGCCACCGCCCTCTCCATTCTGCGCCTCGTAGATAGCCCTCCGGGCAGAATAGTCGGTGGCGGGATAATGTATCATGGAGAGGACCTGCTCCACAGTTCCGGCGCCAGGCTCCGGCAGATACGCGGCAACCGCATCGCCATGATATTCCAGGACCCGCAATCTTCTCTTAACCCGGTATTCACCGTGGGCGACCAGATAATGGAGCAGATACATCTTCATCTGAAACTGGGAAAGCGGCAGGTCCGGGATAGAGCGCTGAGCCTGATGGAACAGGTCGGTATTCCCCAGGCAAAAGAGAGGATGAAATATTACCCGCACCAGTTCTCCGGCGGTATGAAGCAGCGGGTGATGATCGCCGCCGCGCTGTCCTGCGACCCCGAAATCCTGATTGCCGATGAGCCTACTACTGCCCTCGATACCACTATCAAGGCGCAGATTCTGGATATTTTCCGCGACCTGAAGCAGAAAATGAATATGTCCATTCTGTTCATCACCCATGACCTGGGCACCGTGGCCGGGATTGCCGACCGCATCATCGTGATGTACGGCGGTCGCATCGCCGAGTCCGGCGGCGTCCTCGATATCTTCGAGCAGCCAAAGCACCCGTACACCTGTGGCTTGCTGAAATGCCTGCCCACTGTTTCCGAGCGCCGGGAAAAATTGTCGCCCATTCCAGGAGTTATTCCCAGCCTCATTGACCCGCCCGAAGGCTGTATCTTTTATCCCCGTTGCCAGTGGCACATGCCCGTCTGTCAGCAAACTAGGCCTGAGGAATTTGTCATATCAGGAGAGCATATCGCCGCCTGCTATCTGTACGCATAGGTTTTCGATTACCGCAGGTTTATTAAAATGGAAAAGAAATTATTGGAAGTCGAAAATCTGAAAAAATACTATCCGGTAACGGCCGGCCTGCTCGCCAGGCATGTTGCCGACGTGAAGGCGGTGGACGGGGTTTCCTTCTTCATCGCGGAAGGGGAGACGCTGGGGCTGGTCGGTGAATCGGGCTGCGGTAAATCAAGCCTGGGCCGGGCGCTTCTGAGGCTGGAAGAGCCAACCTCAGGACAGATATTCTATCGTGGTAGCGATATTACAGACTGGAATAAAAAGCAGCTGAAGGAGTTGCGGAGAGAAGCACAGATGATTTTCCAGGACCCTCAGTCCTCCCTTGACCCCCGGATGACCATAGGCGATTCCATCGGGGAGGCACTGCTTATCCACGGTGGCGGCACTGAGAAAGAGAGGCTGGAGCGAGTGGAAGAGCTGCTGAAACGTGTCGGATTGGAGCCGGGCCACACCACCCGCTATCCCCACGAATTGAGCGGCGGTCAGAAGCAGCGCGTCGGTATTGCTCGCGCCCTGGCGGTAAATCCAAAACTCATCGTCGCCGATGAACCGGTGAGCGCACTGGATGTATCCGTTCAGGCACAGATACTGAACCTGACAATGGACCTGCAGCGTGAGCTCTCCCTTGCATATCTTTTCATCGCCCATGACCTCGCCGTCATCGGGCAGGTCTCGAGCCGCATTGCCGTTATGTACCTCGGGCAGATAGTGGAGCTAGCCGGGAGAGATGACCTATTCCACCAGCCACTCCATCCCTATACTCAGGCCCTGCTTTCGGCGGTTCTCCTCCCCGACCCGCATCAGAAGCGGAAACGAATTCTGCTGTCCGGCGAAGTCCCTTCGCCGATTGACCCGCCTTCGGGTTGTCGCTTCCACACCCGATGTTCCAGAGTCATGAAAGTCTGCCCCCGAGAAATGCCGGAGTTAAGACAGATTGATAAGGACCACATTGTGGCCTGTCATCTATACGATTGAACAAGGTGTCTATTTACTGAGCAGAGGTCGGCCTGAGCATCAAAAATCAGGATAGAAACCGATTTCGCTGACGGGTATAATAAGTACTGTAGAAGGTAATGCAAGGAGGTATATATGGTATTATCTGCTGAGCAGGTCAAAAGGGTGGGTGTTATAGGCGCCGGGACCATGGGCCACGGCATCGCTCAGGCCTATGCCCAGGAAGGCTATCCGGTCGCCATCACCGATGTTTCCAAACCGGCGTTAACCGGTGTGAAAGACAGGGTCAAATCCAATCTGGAGACCCTGGCCCATGAAGGACTCATTCCGGAAAAAGAAATAGACAATATCATGGCCAGGATCACCGTGGTTGACAGTCTGGAAAATGCGGTTCGAGATGCCGACCTGGTCACCGAGGCTGTCTTCGAAGACCTGCCCACCAAAACGAGGATTTTCCAGGAAATGGAAAAGTACTGTTCGCCGGAGTGCCTTCTGGCCAGCAATACCTCGTCTTTCCCGATGACCCAGATATCATCGCAGATGGAGAAGCCCGAGAGGGCCATTGTCACGCACTGGATGAACCCGCCCTATCTGGTGCCTCTGGTGGAAGTCGTGCCCGGAGAAAAGACGTCGGAAGAGACATGCAAGACAGCATATGAAATCCTGTTAAAAATAAAAAAGGTGCCGGTGAAAGTGCAGAAGGAAATCCTCGGTTTTCTCATCAACCGCATTCAAACTGCAATGAACCGGGAGGTATACTATCTGCTGGAAATCGGCGCCGCCAGCGCCGAGGATATCGACCGTGCCGTGGTTACCAGTCTCGGCTTCCGACTGGCGTTTCTGGGTCCGCTGCTGGTGAGAGACCTCGCCGGACTGGACGTTGACTGTAAGGTGGCTGATACGATACTCCCCGAGCTGGACTCCTCAACGCAGGCGAACAGACTGCTCAGGGATATGGTCGACCGCGGCGATTATGGTGTCAAGACCGGGAAAGGCTTCTTCTCATATACACCGGAATCAATTGCTGAAATTATACGGGAGCGTGACCGGAGGTTTATTCATCTGCTGAAAGAGCTGTATTACCCGTAGCGGCGCTAACCATTTCCCGGAATGGCATCAGCATCCCGTCGCAGAATGCCTTTGTAATAAAGCTTGATAACGCCCTTATCGAGCGCTTCCTTGTAGGCGCTGGGAAAGGGCAGGACCCCCGTCGGCACGATATCCACACCGACCAGATGATAGGCATGCCAGTACACTTCAGTGCAGAGAAAGGAAGTATCGGGCTTGTAGCGAAAGTCCTGAGCCCGTAACTTGCGAAATCGCCGTTCTTTTATCAGGTTCCGCATAATAACCCATGGTGCCTGTACCAGCACCGAAATTATGAGGAAGAAATCGTAGGGACTTTTACCAAACCGCATTAATTCCAGCGGTGCCCTTTTCGCTGTTGCCGGGTCAACGGAACTGACCGTATAGATTTCAACATCTACGCCTTCATACTCGGCAAAGAGATAGCCGTGCCTGATACCTTTGCCAAACAGTCCGATATGTATGCTTTCTATGAATTCGTAATCATCGATTTCCGGCACATAGCCTCTTACCAGAACGTGGTGCACACGGTCAGTGCGCGGACTGAAAAAGTTTTCCAGTAACCAGCCGTTAATCCCCTTCTTCTTGGTCGCCACGCAGGCTCCCGGTGGAATCTTGAACATATATTAATCCCAAATTACCGTCAATAAGTTACATTTAAATTATGTTTTTCGACTGCATTTTGTCAAGAACCGGAGCTTGGAAGCGTATCAAAACGGAAGAATATAGTGATTAGCTATCAGTCTTAAACTTCTTCCCGCCATTCGGTGACACGCGACGACCAGACACGACCCACCGCCTTTTCCAGTATTTCACGCCGTGGGTCCGGTACCTCGAAAGGCGGTAAGACTCGGTCTTCAAACGAACTCAAGAAAGGACAGCGTTTCTGCAGTTGCATTACGGTCTGTCGAGGCCCTCCATAGACCATATAATCGATGTTGCCAGCCTGCGATTCCAGATGCTCCCGTGCATGAAGACATACCCGGTCCAGAAATTCGGTGGCCTGTTTTTCCCTGCGCCGTTGAAATCGCTGCTGCGAGGAGCCACCTTTCTTGTGCCGCCCGTGCACCAGTCCTGTCCCCACCTTGCTGGTTACAAGCTGTTCACCATGACACAGTCCCACGGCATAGGCTCCAAGGTGCACCAGAACCATGCCTATCGTGTAATCAACCTTGAGCAGGCTTTGCAGTGGCTCGGTGACGAATCCGTTAAATGCCGCCTGCTGCTGAAGCGGGAAAGGAGGCGAAACCATACACTTCCGCACACTGCCCCAGAACAGCACCCCACCGGTCCTGGAGCGTGCAATCATCTCGTGTAACTCCTCCGGAAAGGTCGTTTTTACGACGGCACTTTGCAGCACATCGTTGATTTCCTGTGCCGACAGTCCCGGTGGCAGATATGCAGTGCTGGCCGTTGCCTCATCTATATTTTTCAGTTCGGCCAGAAACTCGAGCATTCTGGCGCGACGCATATAGTATGTGTCCGACAATAATGCCAATTTTAGCAATCCTTCCTGTAGTATGATTATTGAGCTTTGGAATTAAAGGCTGACCATGGTAGCGCCGTCGCCGCCCTCGTCCTGTTTGCCGGTGCGAAATGACTTGACCAGTGGATGGGCGGCCAGGAAATCCCGGGCAATCTGGCGTACCGTGCCGGTGCCTATCCCGTGAATGACCCGGACTTCGCTCAGGTTAGCCAGTGCGGCATCGTTGAGGTAAATATCAAGCGCCACCTCCACTTCCTCCGCCCGCTTGCCGCGCAGGTCAAGCTCGGTCGATATTACCTTCGTTGCCAGGTGCATCCCTGTGCCGCGTGTGCGCGCTGGTTTTGGCTCCATTATTTTCTCGACGCTCTCCAGCCCGAGCTTGAGCTTGAGCTGTCCCGCCTGAACCTCAACCTCCTGCGTATCCTCGGCAACGGATAGTACCGTGGCCTGCAGTCCTATATCTTTCAGGTAGACGATGTCGCCGGCGGTAATGCGCTGCGCCGGTTCCAGCTCCCCTGTCTTCGGCGTCCACGCCTCGCTGCTCAATTGCTCCCGCACCCCGTTCAGTGCCTTCTTCGCCCGTTCGAGTCTCTCTTTTGTCATTTCTTTACGCAGTTCGGAACTGGCCTGGCGAATTTGCCGGTGCAGTTCGGCGGATTCCCGGACAACGCTGTCCCTGGCCTCCTGCATGGCCTGCCGTTCCTCTTCTTTCAACCGCTCCAGCCGACTTTTTACCTCGGTATTCTGCTGCTCCACCTCATTTCTCTCTTTTTCCAGGACGACACGGGTTTCTTCCATTTTCTGCTTCTCCACCATAAGGTCGCGCAGCAGCGATTCCAGTTCCAGAGCTCCTCTGGACAGTATACCTCTGGCCTCCTCGACAATCTCCGGCGGGATGCCAAGTCGCATGGCGGTGGCCAGAGCATTGCTGCCGCCGGGTATGCCCACCGTCAGGTGGTATGTTGGCTCGAATGTGGCCGGGTCGAAGTCAAAAGAAGCATTCTGTACTCCGGAGGTGGTATGGGCGAACGCCTTCAGGTCGCCGTAATGGGTGGTGGCGACGGTCAGGATTTTCCTGTTCAGAAAGTTGAGCAGTATGGAACGGGCCAGGGCAGAGCCTTCCGCCGGGTCGGTGCTTGTCCCCAGCTCGTCAAGGAGCACCAGGCTGCACGGAGTGGCGTTCCGTATGATGCGGACGATATTGCCGACGTGCCAGCTGAAACTGGAAAGGGTCTGCTCTATACTCTGCTCATCGCCGATATCGGCAAAGATGCCGTCAAAGACGGGCAGGCAGGTTTCTGGCGATGCAGGAACCGGTATTCCGGCCTGTGCCATCAGGCTGAACAGCCCTATAGTCTTCAGTGCCACCGTTTTGCCACCGGTATTGGGGCCGGTGATGACCAGGATGGAGAAATCGCGGCCGATTTCCACGGTTAGCGGCACCGCTTTCTCCCCGAGCAGTGGGTGCCTGGCCTCGACCATTTTGACCACTGCCGTTTCTATGCCTTCATTTCCTGAGCCATTGACATCGTGAAGCACCGGTTCACACGCTTTCACCGCGCGGGCATATCTCGCCTTGGCCAGTGCCAGGTCCAGCTCCGCAATTCTCTCAATGCTCAGAGATAACTCCGCCTCGTATCCGCCCACCTCGGCGCTGAGCCTGCGCAGTATTCTTTCCACCTCACGCTTTTCCTCATTTACCAGCTCGCGGACGGTATTCCCCAGCTCCATAGTTGACCAGGGCTCCACGAATACGGTAACTCCGGTGTTGGATACGTCATGCGTGATGCCCCGTATTTCCCTTCTGAATTCAATCTTGACCGGAATAACGTACCGGCCCTCACGCTCGGTGATTATCGGCTCCTGAATTATCTTACAACCGCGCGGCGACCTGATAATCGCCTCCAGTCGATTCCACAAATGCTCGCGCTCTTCTCGGAGCTGTCGCCTGATGGCCGCCAGGTCCGGGGATGCCCGGTCGAGCACTTCACCACTGGGGGAAATGCAGCGGGCGAGTTCTTTTTCCACCTGACGCAGTTCGGCTATGTCTTTGGCAATATCCCAGAGCAGGGGCAGTTCTGCTGACATTTTGCTCAGGTTGCTGCGTGTCTGGCGCATGGCGGCAAGCGTCTGCTGAATCTCGACCAGGCTTTTCGGTTCGAGGATGCCTTCCAGCGATGCTATCCAGACGGCTTCGCGTATGTCGGAAACGCCACCGATGGAAAAACCCTGTTCCATAGCCAGAAGATGCCGTGCCTCCGCGGACTGCCCGAGCAGCAGAGCAATCCGGTCGTAGTCAGTCAGCGGCTTTAGCTTAAAGGCTAGCTCGCGGCTGGCTGAGAACGAAGTGTAACCTGCCAGGGTTGTTATTATCTGCGGAAACTCCAGTATTTCCAGGCTTTTTTCGTCCACGCTTATCCCTCTGTCGGCACTGTTCAATTATAACACGTCAGCGTCCTGACAGACTCCCAATGATTTTGTCAAAGTAATGACAGAACGTTTATAATCTTAGTATTACTTTGCCGTTACGAGTGAGGGAATGATATGAAAAAGGTATCTATTGTCAGCGCAGAAGAAATCGGCGTTGAAGCTGCCGTGCGCAGAGCCATAGACCTGGCCGGCGGCCTGCCCGATTTGATAACACCCCGCTCCAAAGTGCTGGTCAAGCCCAACCTCTGCAGCCCCCAACCATCGGGCACAGGAATTACCACCGATTGCCGTGTTACCGAGGCTGTGACCAAGTTCGTACTCGAGCTCAACCCACAGTCAGTCGTAATCGGAGAGGGTGCCGGCGCCGGCTATGACTTCAGCGGCAGTACCAGCACGGAGGAGGCCTTCCGTGTCTCCGGCACCGCTGAAGTTGCCCACCGACTTGGCGTCGAGCTGCGCAATCTTAACAACGACAAATGGGAAGAAGTAACGGTAAAGCACCCTTATATCATGGACAAGGTGCGGATTACCCGTACCGCTCTGGAGAGCGATGTCATTGTCAGTGTTCCCGTGCTCAAGACCCATCTAAGGACTTTGATTACACTGAGCCTGAAGAACACGAAAGGCGTCCTGCCCGGCGCCGAAAAGAGGAAGACCCATGCCCTGGGTCTGGATAAAGCAATCGCCGACCTCAATTCGGTGGTGAAGCCCAGCTACGTAGTGGTCGATGCGCTGGCCGGAATGCAGGGACTGTGGGAGTACCCGCAGGACAGGGTCGAACTGGGGCTTATTCTGGCCGGAAGAGAACCTTGTGCCGTCGATACGGTCGGCACGTCTCTGATGGGATTCAACCCTGCTCAGATAATGCACCTGCAGTATTTTGCTGCACGGCAGAGGCAAAAGGCAGACCTTGACCACGTTGATATTGTCGGTGAATCTCTTGAAGCGCACAGAAAAAGCTTCAAGCCCGGCTACGATGTCCTGCGAGCGCGTTATCCGGGTGTCAACATTATCGCGGGAGAATCAGCCTGCAGCGGCTGCTACGGGGAGTTGATGGGCGCCCTATCGGCGATGAGAGAGTTCGGCGGAAGTCCTGCCCTGGATGAACTCACTGTCGTCCTGGGAAATGCTGAACATGATGAGGTCTCCGCGACGGAAAATACGGTTATCCTGGGTAAATGCGCCCGGAAACTCGCCCGTCTTGGCGTCTTTGCCAAAGGCTGTCCGCCTATGGGCGAGGATATCATCCAGGCCATCTGCCGCGCTTCTGATTCAGACCCTGATATGGTTATCGCCGCTCTCAACCGCGACCGTAACCGCCGCTGGGACGAGACAGAACACCTGCTTATCAGATAATGCTTTCCAGCTGAATCTCAGCCCATCGTGGCTGGCGAGTTATTTACAGTACAGGGCTGACGGTATTACCGTACAGGCTATCGCTTGAGCAGGTCAGAACAGTCCACTTTTTCGTACTCGCTCTGACATGGATAGCCCTTGGCAATATACATCGCCGGCTCGCTCAAGTCCATGATGGTCGAGTAAAGGGTAACCCACTGCTTGATACCATCGACTCTCTCATCCAGATGGCGGCAGATGGAATTGGGCTGGCTGAAGTGGTCCCGGAAGACGCGCTGAAAACTGCTGACGTCGATATGTCCCTTCTCCGGCTCCAGCAGATGTTCCGCTCTCTGGTGACGGAAGAGCGTATCGGGATACAGTGATTTGAGAATATCGGTTAAGTCTTCCCGATTGCTCAGGGCGACAAAGTGGTTGCTGTGGGTGAGGATGCCATCATTGGGATACAGAAAGCCCACGTCCAGGGGTGATACTTCCAGGTCGATCGCCTCGCCATCGCGATGGGCGATGAAGAAGTTGCCTGACACCGTGGTCTTTGCCTGAAGAACCGCTGCCAGGGCCTGGCTGAAACTCTCTGAATTCAGTATCCGTCGCATTATCAGCAGAAACGGCACCGTGGCATCGAATGTGTCGCAGCTTGTCGCCAAGCCATTGAAACAGGCACCGATACCGGCTGAATTCATGCCGCGGTGAGCGAGAACTCCTGCCTCTGGCTGGGTTATCACGGCCGGTTTTCCCTGCTGGTCCGCTTTCAGTATGACATTGAATTCCTGAAACCTGGGCAGCCAGTCCCAGGTCTGGCCAATTAACGTGTGGCCATCTCTGGTCACCTGTGGCAGCGAAGACACCGAGGTGCAGCCGCCGCCGTGGTACAGGCAAGATATCCCCAGGGCAAAGTTTATCTCATAGCGGGCATTTACCGCGACTATTTCATCAAGCGACAGTTCTGCGCCTTTAGCCAGCCCCTCCAGCTCCTCCAGCATATCGGCGTCATAGTCGCCGATAACCGGTATCAAAGCGTGGCTTTTCTCCAGAATCTCATTCCGCTCGGCTCCCCAGAGAGTCCGCCACATATCAAAGTAAACTTCAACGTTCTTCTGGATTATCTTCTGCGCCTGAGTGCCGTACTGCTGGCCACACTCGAAAGGTTTTCCCTTTACTGAAATTACCGGTGGTAGCATTCAGTGCGCTCCTCTATTTGCTTTAGCGGCTTCAGGCCATCCGCTGGTTATCCGCCTTCTTGATAACCTAGTTAGCCAGTGAATTCTCTATCGGCGTGCTGATATATTTATCTACAACCTTGCGGAAGTGATACCCGTAGACACTCATGGTTATTGATATCGGTAATTTTCGCGGGTGCTTCATTAACGTCAGCAGGAAAAGCCTCCAGTAATATTTTCTCCCTTTTTCCTTGAAGCCCAACACCCAGACAGATTTCAGAAACGCTTCGATTTGATAGAAATGGAGCCTGTTCCCCTTTCTGATATTTGGCCGGTACTCCCTCAGAAACGCCTTAACGCGTTCGTAGTACTGCTTCGGTGAGTAAATCGTGTCCAAGATTTGTTTGTAGCCATTGATGAGGGTGGTGTGGTTCATCTTGGGGATGAAATTGAGAGAAAGGTCATTATTGTCACCGGTGAACGCTCTTAATAACCGGTTTTCCTTCTTGAGCCGTTTGTGTAGCCTGGTACCGGGCGGGGCATTGAGCAGGCCCACCATCGCCGTGACGATGCCGCTGTTCTGAATGAAATTTATCTGGCTTTTAAAAATGGAGAGCGGGTCGCTGTCAAAGCCGACGATGAACCCCCCCTGTACCTCCAGACCATAATTCTGTACCTTTTTCACCGAAGCAACGAGGTCACGATTCCGGTTCTGCGCTTTGTTGCACTCCACGAGGCTTTCCTCATTTGGCGTCTCAATGCCGACGAATACGCGGTTAAAACCGGCTTCCGCCATCATCCGCATCAGCGTCTCGTCATCGGCCAGATTGATTGAGGCCTCCGTGGAAAGGTCGAAGGGATACTTCCTGCTCTTTTGCCATTCAATTACGGCGGGAAGGATTTCCTCCTTCAGCTTCTTCCTGTTCCCGATGAAATTGTCATCAACGAAAAACACGCCGGAACGCCACCCGTAACGATACAGCGCCTCCAGCTCCGCGATTACCTGCTCCCCGTCTTTGGTCCTCGGCCTGTGTCCGTTTAAAGTAATAATGTCGCAGAACTCACAGTTGAATGGACACCCTCTGGAGTACTGCAGGCTCATTGACGAATACTGCTTCCGGTTTATGAGCGACCAGAGCGGGACGGGAGTTTCCCAGACGTCCGGTCGAGCTTTAGATAGATAAATACGCTGTGGGTTTCCTTTTTCCAGGTCTTTAAGGAACGGCGGCAGGGTTACCTCAGCTTCACCGAGCACCAGGTGGTCCACCTCCCTGAATTCCCTATATCCAGTTGTAAAGAGAGGTCCACCGGCTACTGTCCTTGTTTCCAGACGCTGGCACCGACTTATTACGTCCTTTACCGAATCCCGCTGCACCACCATGGCACTGATGAAGACGAAGTCAGCCCAACTGATGTCTTCATCGGTGAGCTGGCTAACGTTCATGTCGACCATTTTCTTCTCCCACTCATTGGGGAGCATTGCCGCCACCGTTAAAAGACCCAGCGGAGGGAAGGACGCCTTTTTGGAGACGAATTTCAGGGCGTACCGGAAGCTCCAGAACGTATCCGGATATTGCGGATAGACCAGAAGTATCTTCATAGGAACTGAAAACCACCTCAGATGTGCTAACCGATATTAACGTATTATATCAGCTTTACGCTTCAATGTAACGTTTATTCATTCTATCGGTGCATATATTTCCATCCTCTCACGATACCTAGTAGTGCACCTGCACACCCCTTTCCTCCAGCAGGCGTATGTTTGCCATATCTTCAGAATTTTCGGCAAGGTCCAGGTTGTTCAGCTTCAGGTCCAGCTGGTCACCTTCGCCCAGACCACTATTTTGCAGCAGCGGCGCGACATCACTTATCTGATTTCTATCCAGGCTCAAGCGCGCCAGGTTGTCAAGCGAGGCCAGTGACGAGACGTCTTTTATTTCATTGGCGGAAAGATGGAGAAGGTTCATTTTAGTTAGCGGTGCCAGTGGTGTGATGTCGGTTATTTCATTGGTTCCGAGCCTCAGTTCTTCCAGGTTAATCAAGCCTGACAGGCTGGATATCTCCGCTATATTGTAATTGCTGGATAGGTCCAGTATTTTCAGGTTGGTAAGTGAAGCCAGTGGAGAAGTATCACTGAACCCGTTATTACTGAGGTCGAGTATATTAAGCGCGGTCAGGGAGGACAGTGGTGAAATATCGCCTATCCGATTTGTGGAAAGGTGTAGCTCAACCAACCCTGACAGCCCGTCCAGCGGTGACAGGTCGCTTATTCTGTTGGCGGAAAGGTATAGAACGGTCAGGCCGACAAGCGGGGACAGCGATGATACATCACTTATCCTGTTGCTGCCAAGCCTCAGGATTTCCAGATGGCTGAGCGACGAAAGCGGCTCGATGTCGCTTATCTCATTACCGTTCAGCTCCAGCTCCTTGAGAGCGGTGAGAGCCGATAGTGGAGAAATCTCGCTGATTTCATTCGTGGACAGATAGAGAAAGGTCAGTCCGGCTAGCGACCCCAGCGGCGAGATATCGCTGACCTCATTGAAATACAGGTCGAGCCAGGTCAGGTTGACAAGCGATGCCAGGGGAGATATATCGCCTATTTGATTGTAGGACAGGTTCAGGGTGGTCACGTTGGCCAGCGAGGCCAGCGGTACGACATCGCCAATCTGGTTGCGGGACAGGTCAAGCGTGGTCAGATTGACCAGCGCGGCAAGCGGCGAAAGGTCAGTCAAGTAATTGTAGGCAAGGTCCAGTTTAATCAGGTTCGGGCAATGCTCGATGCCGGACAAGTTGGTAATGTTCACGTAATTGGCGGTCAGTTCCGTAAGGCCAGCCAGTTCCTCCACAGACATTGGTTCCCCCGGCGGTTTTCCCAGGGCATTAAGCAGCGCCGCTCCCAGGTTACGGTCAGCTATCAATACCGCCTCAGGTTTGGCGGTTGGTGGTGCGATTGGTGGGGCGGTTGGCGTTGCCGTGCATCCCGTGACGAAGATGGCGATAAGTACTGATAAGATTAGACACTGCCATCTGGTCTTGAACATTTGAGCCTCCA
>JAHJTL010000106.1 GCA_018829775.1 Chloroflexota bacterium
AGATACCCTTCTGGAACTTGCTTGAGTTTCTTCGCTGTGCTATTTTTCATTCGATGGCTCCTCCTATGCTAGATATTTAGTGTGCCTTCACACACTCCTCTATTCTAGCCAAGAGCCACCAACCCTTATACTAATCAGCCAGAAGGTGTGACTAGTAGATTGATAATCTGTTATGTAATCGGATAACGGTCCTGAGCTTTCATCAAAGGTAATACGTGGTTGGTTGAAACGGCGAAGACTGGTCACTCGATGATAGGCTCAATATTTATGATAGCTCAGATACATGCAGATTGCACCGCAAGCCGCTACATTCAGCGATTCTGCTTTCCCCCGGATTGTGGGTACTCTTAATCTATGATTGGACACGTTCAGCACTGAGTCCGAAAGGCCAGATGCCTCGTTGCCCAATGCAAGCAGGAGCTTATTCTGGCATTGAAGAACCGAAGGGTTTTCCGCGCCACCGAGATCTGCAGCTACGAGGGAGTATCCATTATGTTTCAATTTCTCTACAAGCTCCAGATAACGGGAGGTTCTTCTGATCCATAAAGATAACACTGTACCAACAGTTGACTGAACACATTTTGGAGATAGGGGGTCGGCGCATTTTTCTGTCAGGATAACCCCAGAAAAATCAAAGGCTACGGCAGTGCGGATGAGAGTACCCACATTTCCCGGGTCTTGAACATCTTCAAGCAGTAGGATTTTAGCACCGAAGTTGTCTGGCAGTTGGTCAGAGTACGTATCCAGGGGTAGACGGACGACAGCAATGATTCCCTGAGGCGTCTTTGTGGAGCAGATCGAGCGTAACTGGCTATCAGTGACAAGGCGCTTAGAGTATTTATGGTAAAAGGGAGATAGTTCCTCTGTGGATACAATTTCAATTATATCATCTGGATTACTACTGATTATCTGTTTGATGGTCCTGTCCCCTTCGATGAGAAATGCTTCGGCTTCAAGCCGCCCCTTTCTTGTGGCAAGATTCTTGTACCATTTGATAGGCTTTAGCACAATGGTTCTGTCATCGGGCATGAGTAACACAGTATCTTCACCCTCTATATACAGCAGTGTTGCCGTCAGTCATTGAAATGCTCTTTAATAATATCACGGTATCCCCCTTTCAGTGAACTTTACAAACCCAGCACTGACTACTTTCCGCAATAACAATCCCCGGGGGTGCCGATTATCCGTTCGCTAGGGGGATAAAGGGGGTGAGGTAGAGAAGGTAATATTTCCCACCCACCGGCCCAGAATCGTTTTGCAGTCTGCACCCTAAACCCTGCTTAAATTGCCATTACAAATCATCGATGCTATACTCTGACATATTGTCAGTAGATTTGGAGGCTTCAGGTGAAGAGAGCCGATGGACGTGCCTATAACGAGCTCCGGCCGGTAAGCATCGCGCCCGGTTTTTTACTCTATGCCGAGGGCTCGGCGCTTATCGAGCTGGGAAAGACCCAGGTGCTGTGCTCGGTCAGCGTGGAGGACCGTGTACCCAACTTCCTTAAAAACAGCGGGACGGGGTGGATAACCGCGGAGTATGCCATGCTGCCCCGGGCCACGGTGACCCGCACCCCGCGCGATTCTTCAATGGGGAGGGTAGGAGGCAGGAATCAGGAAATTCAGCGCTTCATCGGGCGCTCATTAAGGGCAGTGGCCGACCTCTCTGCTCTCGGCGAACGGACTTTGATTGTCGATTGCGATGTCCTTCAGGCTGACGGTGGCACGAGAACCGCCGCCGTTACCGGTGCCTACGTTGCGCTTCACAAATCTCTCCATAACCTTGCCAACATGGGAATCATCTCTTCGGTGCCGCTCAAGAGTGCGGTGGCGGCAACCAGCGTTGGCATCGTGCGCAATAATATGATGCTGGACCTGTGCTATGACGAGGACGCTAATGCCTCGGTTGACTTCAACGTGGTTATGACCAACAAAGGTGAGTTCGTCGAGGTACAGGGCACCGCCGAGGGCAAGCCGTTCTCAAGAAAGACTATTGAGGAATTGATTTCCCTGGCTGAGACGGGGATTCAACAGCTCTTCCAGATTCAGCAAATTGCCCTCGAGAAACATAAGTAAGTGGCCAATCTATGGTCTTACCTGACCGCTGCCGTAGATAATCCACTTATATGTGGTCAGCTCTTTCAGTCCCAGGGGTCCACGGGCGTGAAATTTCTGAGTGCTGATGCCAACCTCTGCCCCCAGACCGAACTGTGCCCCATCGGTGAAACGGGTGCTGGCATTAGCGTAGACGCAGGCGGCATCAACTTCATTGAGAAAGCGCATGGCTGCGGAATAATCCTCGGTCACAATGGCTTCGGAGTGACCGGAGCCATAACGTTCAATATGCTCCAGCGCCTCATCGAGAGAATCAACTACCTTGATGGCGGCTATCAGAGACAGAAATTCTTTGCCCCAGTCCTCATCCACTGCCGGAACGAGCTTCAGTCCGGATTGTGTTTTCAGCACCGCCAGGGCACGTTCGTCGCAGTGCATCTCTACGCCGGCTTTGGCCAGTTCGGCGGCAATCAAGGGCAGGTAGTACCCGGCGACGCCAGCGTGCACCAGCAGCGTGTCCAGAGCGTTGCAGACCGTTGGCCGCTGCACCTTGGCGTTGTAGGCAATGGCGACAGCCTTGTCCACGTCGGCGCTTTTGTCAACGTAGGTATGGCAGACGCCTATCCCGCCGGTAACCGCCGGCATGCAGGCCTTTTCCGCCACGGAGCGGATGAGTCCGGCACCACCCCGCGGTATAATCAAATCGATGACATCGTTCATCGTCAGCATATGGTCGACGAGGGCCCGGTCGGTGTTTTCCACGAACTGGACGGTACCGTCGGGCATTCCGGCATTTAACGAGGCGTCCTGCACCACACTGGCCAGGGCGCTGTTGGAGCGGATGGCCTCTTTGCCTCCCCTGAGGAGCACCGCGTTGCCGGACTTCAGGCAAAGCGAGGAGATATCAATGGTCACATTGGGGCGGCTCTCGTAAATGGCCCCGATGACACCCAGCGGCACCCGTTTCTTCCCGATCTGCAGCCCGTTGGGCTGGGTGCGCATATCGAAAACCTCACCGACGGGGTCGGGCAGTGCCGCCACGTTGAGCACGTCGCTGGCGATTGCCTCAAGACGGCTCTCGTTCAGCATCAGGCGGTCGAGCATATGAGCGCTCATACCTGATGCCTCCGCCTCTTTATAGTCCTCTCTGTTGGCTGCCAGTATCTCGTCTTTTCTGGCCAGCAGGTCGCGGCTTATATTATTTAACGCCCTGTTCTTGATGTCCGTGGAGAGGTAGGCCAGGCGTTTTGAGGCTTCCTTGACGGCTCTTCCCTTGGCTTCCAGTTCCGCAATGGCTGAGTTCATATTCACACCTCTGGTTGTCACTGTGGGGAAACCCACCCCCTTTGTCCCCCTCCCTTAAAAGGGAGGGGGAATTAGTTTTGAGAGGGGCTTCGCCCCTCTATAACTCCCTTTTTAGTCCTCTAGAGAAAGCTGTTCGCCTTCTGGTATTGAAATTCTTTTTGCTCTGGTATAGGTAACGCTCGTCTGCTCCTGCGGTGGCATATCAACTGTTTTACCTTTCAGTAGTTCCTCTACCGTTAGTATCTGTATTTTGGGATAATCCTTTTTCCATATTGGGGAGTGATAAAAGCCTGCATCTATAGCTTCAACCTTCATCGGTTCAGTAGGAGAATCAAGCGTGATAAAAACACCGATGGCTTCATTGGCGGCAACAGCTTTTAATTCACGAATGGCGTTCACTCCCACGTGCCCGCTCTTTACCTGAACAATTACCCGTTTTACACTGCTGTCAGTGCCATCAATGAATTGTATGATACCATCAATACCTTTATCAGCACCTTTCTTTTTCTCGCCTAACGGCCTCGCTCCAATAAGGCCAAGTGCCCACCACTGGAACTGATACCTGTCCGTCTGATGAGCTAATGCTTTAGCCCCAGCCAGGTCCACAGGCTCACCAATAACCTCGGCTTTAATACCAAAAGTATCTTTAAGGCGGTTTCGCATCAAGTTAACAGCTAGATGGGTAATGTCAATTCCTATCCAGCGTCTTTTTAGCTTCTGAGCGGCTACCAGCGCTGTGCCACATCCACAGAAGGGGTCAAGGACAATATCACCTTCATTTGAGCTGGCTTTTATTATGCGTTCAAGCAGAGCAAGAGGCTTTTGTGTATCATAGCCGAGTCGCTCTTTTGCTTGGGAGTTTATAGGTGGAATATCTTCCCACAAGCATTGAAGAACAGTGCCCTTAGTGTCATCTAAATAACGCTTAAGTCGTATTCCTCCCGCTTTAGTAAAATGTAATCTTCCCTCAGCATTTAGTTGTTTCATTGTCTCAATTGGACATCGCCATAGAGACTTAACACCCTTGTATTCGTATTCATAACCGCCACCTGACAGCCCCTTGGCGGTAAGGTCGTAATCACTCCATAACCTTCCGTCTTGGTCTTTGTTGCGAAATCTTGCTATATACTCTTGTTCATGTGGGCGGAAAACTTGGTTCCATATCCACCTTTCACCTTTTGTATAAAATAGGAGGATGTCAATGTTTGCTCCGTATCGACCTGGGTCGCTATGAGCACTTGTACGCTTCCATACAATCTCATTTTTAAAATTAACTACCCCAAATATCTGGTCAAGTACTAATTTAAGGTAATGGCTGGCGGTTGGGTCGCAGTGGAGGTAAAGAGAGCCAGTAGGTCTTAAAACGCGGTGTAACTCAATCAGACGCGCTGTCATCATCACCAGATAAGCCATAACGTCATTATGACCGATGGTGTCATGAAGTGCACCGATGAGCTTTCCCACATTAAGCGGGCCGTTAACCACAATATCGTGATAGGTGTTTTCTGCTGACTGTGTCCAGTGCCAGGTATCGGTGAAGGCTTTAATCTGTGCTTCAGACTCAATGCCGCTGTTTTCCTTGAATAAAATATTGTAATCTTTTTTGCTGTTAAAAGGAGGGTCAAGGTATATCAGGTCAACACATTCGTCTGGGAAATATTCCCGATTACGCAGGATTTCAAGATTATCACCGAAGTAAAGAACGTTTGTCTTCATATCCCACCTCCTCCCCCAAATTATTTAAAAATTATTCCGGTTGCTGCAAAGCGCTCATGCCGGTAAATTGATACACATAACGGGGCGGGATGCCGCTCACCGCCCGGTTCACCCGCTTCCTGAGGCGACATCTGCCTCTGCGCATATCGGCCAGTTCAATGATGTGAATATCGGTATCATTGATTCGTTTGTAATCGGTGAGAGTGAGTTCTCCCCACCAGCCAGTCTCGGATTCATCTTGAAACTTGTAATTGACTTCAGTGATGAATTCATTGTCGCTAACTCGGTATAACTTGCCAATAGTCACTTTACTACCTCCTAAAGAACAGCTAGGTTATCCCGGTGCACCACTTCTGGCCCGAAGTCAGTACCGAGCAGCGTGGCAATTTTTCCGGAATGAGTACCTTTAATGAGCTCGACCTCGCTGGAACTGTAATTAACCAGACCGCAGCCGAGGTGCAGGCCCTCGGCGTCATAGATATCGACCAGGTCACCGCGGTCGAAGTCGCCTTTGGCTTCCTTGATGCCGGCGGCGAGCAGACTACGATTTTGCTTCTTCAGCGCTGTAGCGGCCCCGGCATCCACCACCAGTTTACCGCTAATGCACAGGCCACTCAACATCCAGCGCTTCCGACTCTCAAGTTTGGCAGTGGTCGGTAAAAAGCGGGTGCCAACTTTTTCCCCTCGAGCCAGCCTCAAGATAATATCCGGTTCCCTGCCGTCGGCAATAATCACGGTTACACCGGAGGCAGTGGCCAACTTGGCGGCTTCAATTTTGGTGACCATCCCGCCGATGCCCAGCGCCCCGGCCTTATCAGCCAGGCGTTCAATCTCACCATCGATGCGCTCTACCTCGGAGATTAACCGGGCACCGGGGTCGTGCCGCGGGTCGGCGGTGTGCAGGCCGGCGGTGTCCGTTAGCAGCAGTAAAAGGTCGGCGTCGACCAGATTGGCTACCATAGCTGAGAGGTTATCATTGTCCCCGAACTTGGCCTCATCCAGCTCATCGACCGCCACGACGTCGTTTTCGTTGACAATGCAAATCACCCTGAGCTGGAGCAGGGCGAGCAGTGTGTTGCGGGCATTGAGGTATCCGGAGCGGTCGGAGAGGTCAGCTTTGGTGAGCAGTGCCTGGGCCACAGGGATATTATACCGGCTGAAAAGCTCCTCATAGATATGCATAAGGTGGCTCTGGCCCACAGAGCAGAGCACCTGTTTGAAGGGAATGTTTTTGATCTTTCGCGTCAAGTTGAGGCGGTGGCGACCGGCCGCCATGGCCCCCGAAGAAACAACGAGCATTTCCACCCCTTGCTGGTGCAACTGTGCCACCTGAGCGACCAGCCGGGACATCATAGCACGGTCCAAACGGTCACTGCCGCCGGTGAGCAGACTGGTGCCGAGTTTGACCACCATCCGTTGACAGCATTGGTCAATCGATTTTGAATCCGTTCCGTTATTTCCGCCCATTTCATACCAGTTAAGGTAATTTGTTACATTATAGCAACCTGAAGCACGCTGGGCAAGTTAAGTGAGATTACAATGTTGTTAAATCATTGCATTATGAATTCAATGGAAGGCCGAAAACACATTTGAGAAGCGTTAGCAGCAATGTTAGAATTGACTGGAGGGCTGGTCGTTTCCGACGAGCCCTAAAGGTATTTGGGAAACTTATTGGCCAATGGATTTAACTCGATTGCTGAGCTTAATTGAAGATATGCCGGCATACGGCCAGTTAATAATCGCCGGGCCGCATCAGGTCCAGGGCAGAGGACTCGTTTTGCTCGATGCCGCCAAGCCTTACCTTATCGCGGCACTGAATCGGCAATGGCAGCAGCCTATTCTGGTGGTGACTGCCCAGCCCGGGCACGCTAAAAAACTATCCGAACAGCTTTCCGCGTGGACCAGTACCGCAGTCAGAGTTTTTCCCGAGCCGGACGCTTTGCCCTATGAGCGTGTCACATCCGACGCCACCACTGAACTGGAACGGGTCCGGGTACTATCAATGCTGGCCAACTGCCAAATGGGTGAAGAGCCAGCAGAACCACCCCTTATAATTGCCTCGGCCCCGGCGCTGATGATGAAGACCGTGTCTTATCATGACTTTGCCGCTGCCTGCAGCACAATAAAAGTGGGAATGGATATCGAGCCGTACCGGCTCCTGCGCCGTTGGACAGACAGTGGCTATCAGATGGAGGGAGTGGTCGAGGTTCCCGGCACGGTGAGCCATCGCGGCGGCATTATCGATATCTACCCTCTCACCAGCGAGCTGCCCGCCAGGCTGGAATTCTTCGGCAATACCGTGGAGAGCATCCGGCTTTTTGCCCCGGAAAACCAGCGCTCTCTGGAAAAGATAGAGTCGATATCGGTGGCGCCGGCCACGGAAATGCTGGCGCCATTGCAGAGCAGGAAATCGGAGCTGGAGCGCATTCTCCGCAGCCTGGACCTGGCGAACCTGAACACGGAGGCGCGTGAGCAGTACAAGCAGGAAATCGCCACGCTGCTTGAGGGACAGAGGCCGCCTAATAGCCAGTTTTATGCTTCATTGTTCAACCAAGACAGCTTAATTGACTACTTATCCCGGGATGCCATTCTGATGCTCGATGAGCCGCAAAGTATTGAACAGGCAATGGAAGAACTGCAGGCTGAAGCCGAGCAGATGCGGATGGAAAAGCTGGGGAAGGGAGAGCTGCCGCGCGATTTCCCCCACACCTATTTTAGCTGGGAAGAGGTCAAAGAAAAACTTGATAACAGAGAATGCCTTGTCCTCACCACCTGGGGCGACAACGAGGAATCTTTGCGTCTGGATTTCGCCCCGGCCCCGAACTATGCCGGGCAGCTGCCGTCATTCTGCCGAAGGGTAAAACAGCTTATAGAACAGAAACGTAAAGTAGTAGTTGTCAGCCACCAGGCGAGCCGTCTCTCCGAACTGCTGGAAGAAGAGGACATAATCTCGGTGCCAGTGTCTGAAATCAAAGAGGCGCCATCACCAGGCTCGCTGACGCTGGTCCAGGGCTCGCTCGCCGAGGGCTGGGTGATGAACGGCGAGACCTACCTTTTTACCGATGCCGAGATTTTCGGCTTCGTCAAGCAGCGACGGCAGGTGAAAAAGCACCCGGTGCCACGGCAAAAGCTCTTCGTCGACATTGCGCCGGGCGACTACGTGGTGCATGTGGAGCACGGCATCGCCAAGTTCACCGAGGTCAGGACGCTGCGCCGCGACGGCAACGAAAGGGAATATCTGGTCCTGCGCTACGCGGCCGGCGACCGACTCTATGTTCCCACCGATCAGATCGACCGTGTCAGCCGCTATATCGGCGCGGGCGACCGACCGCCGGTGCTGAGCCGACTGGGCACGCAGGAGTGGAGTCGTACCAAGCAGCGGGCTAAAGAAGCTGCTGAAGACTTGGCCCAGGAACTGCTGGCTTTATACGCAACGCGCGAAGTGGTGCCCGGCTTTGCTTTCTCACGCGATACGCTGTGGCAGCAAGAGATGGAGGCTTCCTTTCCCTATGTCGAGACGCCCGACCAGATGGAGGCGCAGCACGATGTCAAGGGGGACATGGAGAAGAGGAAACCGATGGACCGCCTCGTCTGCGGCGATGTCGGCTACGGCAAGACGGAGGTCGCCATCCGGGCGGCTTTCAAGGCGGTGATGGACAACAAGCAGGTGGCGGTGCTGGTGCCGACCACGGTGCTGGCGCAGCAGCATTATGCCACGTTCCGGGAGCGACTTGACGCTTTCCCGGTGAGGATAGAAGCGCTGAGCCGTTTTAAATCGCCGGGAGAGCAAAATGAGATAATCGAGGGGATGGCGGAAGGTCGGGTTGACGTCTGCATCGGCACCCATCGGCTTTTGCAGAAGGACGTCCGTTTTCGCGACCTTGGTCTGTTGATAATTGACGAGGAGCAGCGCTTTGGCGTCAACCACAAGGAATATCTGAAGAAGATGCGCCGCGAGGTTGATGTGCTCACGCTCAGCGCCACCCCCATTCCCCGCACCCTGCACATGTCGCTGGTGGGGGTGCGGGATATGAGCACCATGGAGACGCCCCCCGATGAGCGCCTGCCCATAAAGACATACGTCGCCGAGTACAACGACCGGCTCATCCGCGAAGCCATCCTCCGCGAGCTGGAGAGAGACGGCCAGGTCTTCTTCGTGCACAACCGGGTGCAGAGCATTGGACTTATCGCGCAGAAGCTGGAGACGCTGGTGCCGGAAGCAAGGTTCGCCATCGCGCACGGGCGGATGCCGGAGGATGCGCTGGAAACGGTGATGGCCGACTTCGCGCAGAGTAAGAGCGACGTGCTCGTCTGCACCACGATTATCGAGTCGGGCCTGGACATGCCCAACGTCAACACGTTGATTGTCAACCAGGCGGACAAATTTGGCCTGACGCAGCTCTACCAGCTGCGCGGCAGGGTGGGGCGCGGCGCCAACCTGGCCCATGCCTACTTTCTCTATGACAGGGAAAAGCGCCTGACGCCCACAGCGCAGAGGCGCCTGCGCACCATTTACGAAGCCACGGAGCTCGGCGCCGGGTTCAACATCGCCATGAAAGACCTTGAAATACGGGGCGCGGGCACGCTGCTGGGGACGAAGCAGAGCGGGTACATCACCGCCATCGGCTTCAACCTGTACTGTAGATTGCTAGCCGAGGCGGTGGAGGCGCAGAAGGCGAAGCTGGCGGGCGTTAAAGAAGAGGTGAAGCCACCCCGCCTCCCCACCCCGTCCATTAACCTGCCCCTGGACGCCTACATCCCCGAGGACTACGTGCCCGACCTCGAGACCAGACTGGGAATGTACCAGAAGCTGGTCAAGGTGGAGGAATTAGGGCGGATTGATACGCTGGCGCAGGAGTTCCTCGACCGCTTCGGGGCTTTACCCGAGGAAGTGCAGAACCTGCTCTACGCGGTGAGGATAAAGCTGCTGGCCGCCACAGCCGGCATCGAGTCCGTGGCCACCGAGCACGGCCAGATAGTGATAAGGCGCTTTGAGGGCCTGCCCTTCGACCGCCAGAAACTTGAACCGATTATAAGAGACGGGGTCAGGGTGGGCCATACGCAGATTTCTCTTAACTTAAGAAGGATAGGGAAGGAGTGGAAGGAGGTGCTGGGGGGAGTGGTGGGGAAGACGGTGTAAATATGTGAATAAAATGGGCTATTTCTTCAGTCTAGCATATGATTCGACTAAAAAAACAACATTTGTTGCTGTAAGATGGAGTGCATAGGCAGCAATATGATCTGGAACTATTACTTTTTTCTGCCCTTGCCCATGCCTTGCCAGCCTGTTACTCACGGTTGGAAGTCCGCTTTCAAGAGTTGATCTTAAAGAATCGAAGTGACTGCTAAGAGCTTGAGGAATAAGATTTTTTGAAAAGCAAATATCCAGTAGAGGTTTGGCTGTTGCGTTCGGGTGGAATTCCCAGCCCATAGAAGTACAGATTGATTTCATTGTACTTTCAAAGGCCTTAAGTGCTTCAGCGATTGCTTCTTTGTTTCTACCTTTACGGTAATGCTCATGCGACTTGAGAAATTCTTCAGAAGCTCCCTCAAACCCTGCCTCATGAAGAAGTGAGATTGCAGGGCGCACAACTTCAGTATGTATATATTGAGAGTCTACCGTAATAATCCTGCCACTTACATATTGATAACCAATTCCGTGTTCTTTAAATCTGTCGTTTAGTTCTTCGATAGCATCATCAGGGTCTTGTGTGGCGTCAGCATCATCTTTATAAATATAAAATCGATCGCGCCAAACTAAGTCAATGAAACTAAAGGACAACTCAATTAATGATAGGACATTGTCCACATCCGACTCATGCAGTATATACTCGCAACATTTATTGAATGCATTATCTCGGGGAGGGTCTAATGTTAAAAGACCGAGTTCCCTACAGAATTTATCATGTATCCAAACCCAATTTTTATTAGGGATAGCATCATCATTATAATGAGGTTTGTAACGTCCTAAAGTATCTCGCCATATATGTATAACTTGGACTCGTAGACCGTCTGGTAAATCGTTATACGTATATACATCTGGCTGTCCCGCTTTTTCCAGTAATCGCTTGCGTTTAGAATATATATCCAAGACGCCCATTTTATATTCCAATGCCTATAATCTATTATAACACTATTGTGGTATTATCCTAGCCATAGATTTCATGTGAAGATGGCAGTCTAAGAGGGGCGGAAGCCCCTCTTTTTCTTTCTCTCCCCCTCTCCTTTGAAGGAGAGGGGGACAAAGGGGGTAAGGTAGCTAATCAGGGTAAAAATAATCTGCTATAATACTCCCGTATGGACTTTGTAGAAATTTTAAAATGGGTGGGGATAGTGCTGGCGGCGGGATTTGTCGGCTACTTTGGGCGCTACCTGGCCATGATGATAATCGAGCGTGTCCATAAAAAGAAATCTCAGGAAACCGCAGTCACAGCACCGCTGGTTACCCCAGAGACAATTCAGCTTGAGATAGAGAAAGAAAAGGCCAAAGCGGAAAAGAAAAGGGCCAAAGCCGGGGCCAAAAGGGCCAAGAAAGAAAAGAAATAGAATAATCTGCAGGCAGGCGTTTCAGAGAGGCAAGACCCCTCTTTTTTTGTTACTTAAATCACTGAAAGCAGATGATTTATTGTGCTAAACTTTAATCGTGGCCAAAAAGCGCATTGACACCCTGATGGTGGAGAGGAGGCTGGCGGAAAGCCGTGCCAAAGCCCAGGCGCTTATCATGGCCGGCGAGGTTTTAATCGACGGAAGGCCAGCCGCCAAGTCGGGCACGCTTATCAGCGAGGACGTTGAAATTACCGTAAAAGAGTCGTTGCCCTACGTCAGCAGGGGGGGCATCAAGCTGGCGCACGCGCTCGACGCTTTCCAGATGGATGTTTCGGGGGTGGTGGCGGCGGACATCGGGGCTTCCACCGGGGGCTTCACCGACTGCCTGCTGCAGCGCGGAGCGACAAAAATATACGCCATAGACGTGGGCTACGGGCAGCTGGACTACCGCCTGAGACAGGACGCGCGGGTGGTGGTCATGGAGAGAATAAACGCCCGCTATCCCGTATCGCTGCCGGAAAAGGTCGACCTGGCGACCATCGACCTTTCTTTTATATCGGTGACCAAGGTCATACCTGCTACACTCGAATTGCTCAAAGATGACGGCGTTCTGCTGGTGCTTATCAAGCCCCAGTTCGAGGCGAAGCGGGAGGAGGTGGGGAGGGGAG
>JAHJTL010000107.1 GCA_018829775.1 Chloroflexota bacterium
GACCGGAATCTATTGGTGTAACACTGAATTTATGTTGATAAGGAATGGGCTCAGCCAATTTGACCCGGACCTCTCGACCATATATCTTCACTTCTGCCCCCGGTTTAAGGTCCACCAATGCGACACCGATATTATCTCCGGGATTTAACATTACTGCTTCTATCATCTTTTCTCTCCGCTGTTCCTTCAAGTAATCAAATTATTCTCAGTGCGTTGAATCAAAAATGTACTAACTATCTTTAATAATAGTGAGGAGCTGGCATAGCTCAAATAATTGTACCACATCTTATGGAGCAGCCCCAGATACTCAACATTGCCTCATGGCCTGATAAGAAAATGCGCAGCTTGAGTTGACATACGCCTGTGACCGCTTTATAATTCCCGCGATAATACGAAAACAGGTAAATTTAACGCTGGAGGATATATGGCCATGACATACGTAATGCATGTACCAACCAAGCTGGTATTTGGCGTCGGAAGCATAAATGAGCTGGGTAAGGAAGCCGAGCAATTGGGGAAAAAGGCGATGGTCGTTACCTACCCCGACATTCGCCGCGTGGGATTACTGGATAGGATAATCAGTGAGCTGGAGTCAAACGGACTGGATGTATTGGTTTTTGAGAAGGTACAACCGAACCCGCGCCATACTATGGTAGACGAAGGCGCCAGTCTGGCGCGAAAAGAAAAAATAGATGTGGTTATCGGTCTGGGTGGGGGCAGCGCGATGGACTCGGCCAAAGCGATAGCCGTTGCCAGTACCCACGATGAACCTTTCTGGGAGCGTGCACTATCTGGAATCGACGAGGGAGTGGTAATTGACACGACACCTTCAATTATCCAGGTACCGACGTTGGCAGCTACCGGCAGTGAGATGAACAACGCAGTGGTGGTTACAAATTGGGACACGCGCGAAAAGAGACCGATTACCAGCTGGCGCATGGCGGCCAAGGTTGCCGTCGTTGACCCCGAACTCACGCTTACGGTGCCCAAGAAACAAACTGCGCAGGGAGGGGTGGATATTTTCGCTCATTGCATTGAGCCATATATCCTGCTTGAAGGACATGCCCCGGTGAATGACGGCATAAGGGAGCATTTAATGAGAATGGTCGTGGAGTACCTGCCACGGGTATTAGCCAAACCAGACGATATTGAGGCGCGTACTCAGCTGTCATGGACCAGTACCATCGCCATGTGTGCTCTCGCCACCCTGGGCGGAGGACGTGGGAGAGGTTTGCACTGCCACAATATTGAACACGGGATAAGCGCGCTATATGATGTGGCACACGCAGATGGTCTGGCGGCTCTGCTGCCAAAATTTATGGAATACATTCTTCCTGCCAGAAAGGAAAGAATAGAAGCGGTAGGCACTAAAGTCTTCGGTAAAGCAGATGGTATAAAGGCTGTTGAGGAGTGGCTGGAGAGTGTGGGAATGAAATTACGGTTTCGTGACCTGGGCTGCAAGCTGGAAGACGCTGAAGAAGTGGCCAACATCGTGATAAGGACGTGCCCCTTCAGCTTGGAAGTACCGCCACTTAAGATAGAAGCCAAGCAAATAGTGGAAATGTATCGGAACGCATACTAGATTGCCATCTGACCTGTCCCCGTATATCAGTCCAGTTTTGGTGTTGGTGCGGGATTGGAAAAGGCTTTTTTCTGCACTTTCCGTCAGATTGTGCAATTGGGTGACAAAACAAACAGAAAAGCTTGAGAGAGCTGGCTAGACAATATGGGGCCAGCTATGAGGCGGTGAGGACCAAAGACAGAAAGGTCATAGCTATCAAGCAGCGACAGGCAGCGAGGCCAGATAGTTCAGAATCTGGGTATCTCTGGCCACACGGGTAGTCAGCGCCCCTTCTTTCAGCAAATTAGCAAGCTCCGGCAGCGCTTGGGCTTCCCGGCGCAGCATGGCTACCTTTACTCCATACGGTGTATCCAGTTCTGTTGTTTCCTCTGCCGGTACTGCCATCCGTTTGCCCTCGGCAGTGAGCACTACCACACCAGAGTTCATCAGTATACGACGATTCTCCTCCCGGTCCTCCCGCTTTTCCCAGCAGATGAGTCCGCAGTTGCCACAGGTATTGATGTAGATCTCATTGGGGTCAAAGCATTTATCACGTTGAGTAAGTACGGCTCGCTTTCCCTGGAAGTTAGGGTCGGCGGCTCGTATCTGCCGGCTCAAGGCAATAACTTCTGCCACTTCATTGGGGAAGGGATAGTTCACATGGTAGGGACTCCAGGTAGACCACGTCTTGTCAGGACCCAGGCCGTGGTTGTGGCCACAGGCGATGATACAGCGGGCATTGCTTTCCTTTTTCCCATAGCAGTATTCTCTGCCGGCTATGGTCACAGACATGGTTTCCTTTTTATCTATCATCTCCACAGGGCAAACCGTGGTACATAACTTGCACTTGTCACAGGGATCTTCTTCCAGGAGCGGATCAGCCTCCAGTACCGCTGAAGTAAGCACCGAGCCCACGAAGACCGCTGAGCCAAACTGGGGAGTCATCAAATTGCCGCTCCAGCCCAACCGTCCTAACCCCGCGGCTACTGCCCCGTAACGATGGGAGAAGTCAGGCACCATCTCTACCATATTGGCCATGTCCGTGGTCTGGTTGCTACCCCCTTCAGGGCGATAGACATTGTTCATATCCGGTCGTATCGCCTCAAAGCCCTTCTCCTTGAGGAAATCAGCAAGGTGCTCAGCGATGTCATAAAGATTCCGGTAAATGCGTTTATGGTCGTTCCCGTGGGCCAACCAATCCCTTTTACTCAGGTAGTCCCGAATAACCTTTCTATCCAGCGGCATGGCGAAAGAGATAACAGACCGGGTGGAGGGCAGGAGGTAATCGGGATCGGCTGAAGGCGGTGCCCCGGTTAGCCTTTCCCTGGAGGTAATACCCACCAGAGCAGCCCCATTCTCCCGGGCAATAGCCTTAACTTGAGCGCTCAATTCCATTATTAACTCCTTTCCGTTTTAACCGAAGCTCACTACATATAATGAGTATATGCAAAAAACGTAAATATTGCATCTTTGCTATCAAATTATGCTATTAGTTGGGATTTCCTATTTAGGCTAATAGAGAATATTATCCCTCAGCTCACTATTACATTATTGTTATATGCTGATGTCTGAAAATGATTTTGTTATCCACCACTGATGTGAGGCAGAAATGAGACGGTATCATCAGCGCTTAAAAGCCTGTCAAGAGATGCTTTTTCCTGGTTAACGGTTACAAAGAGCATCTCTTCATCCAAAGTCAGATCTGGATACAGGTTCTTGACGAATTCAAGGATATCTTTTACCGTCATCTCTCCTGTTATAGGTATATTTACAGAATCTTTTTTTGTTACGACGCGCTGCATACCGAGGAACTTGACCGAGACCATCATCTTCTGAGCCATATTATTTTGGTTACCAATTAATATATCTTCCCGTCCCGGATCACATGCCGAATCCCTGCAATAGTTTTCCTGCCTGTTCGTCCAAAAGTCCGAATTTTTCTACTGTTTCACGTTTTGGTATTCCATCGGATGAGAAACCTTTCTCTTCGTAAACTATATCGCAGAGCTGCTGATAAGCCTCAATCCTTTTCTTAACAAGCAGTTCATGCTTCTTCTCCGGGGCGGCCGGGACTTCACTATCACCGAGCTGTTCCCGTAACCATCCGTCATAATATTCAGCTCGGGATTCGTATTCATTAAAATAAACCGGCCCCATTGCTCTTAATGGTATCTGGTCGCTAACCCGGGTACCCTTACCATGACGCAAGTTGATTAGCTTTTGAAGTATGTAAAGTCTCTCCGAATCATCTAAAATATCCTTCAGTGTTTTGTTACTCCCTGTTGTTGCATTGAAGTAGTCAACATAATAGGCAAGTGTTGGGAGGTTTTTTGCAGGCTCATCGGTATTGGCTGCCTCCGGATTTCGTACATCGATCCATGGAAGCTTGCACAGTCCGGTAGCATTGAACCATGTGCGGATTAGAGGAAACCATTTAAGTGCATTCGCCTTATCTTCAAAGGTGGGCAGCTCCTTGTGAATCTGGTCAATGAAGATCAGCCATGACTCGTCATGTTGTGGTCCTTTGAGAGCGAAACCATAGCCACCTTGCTGGGCAAGTGACTCTTTAGTCACGTACATGGAGAACTCGAGGCCTTTGACCTCCATTGCGAATTTGCTCAGCTCAACCAGGGCGGCATCCTGGGAGATACCGTTTCGAGCAGCGTACTTTTCGGCAACCCATTTCTTACCTCTAGCAACACCTTGCCCGGCAACTTTGCCGAAGCCTTTAGCATTGGCAATTTCATGCAATAACCTGTCAACAGCATCCATGTTACCGAAGGTCAGTTTATAACCTATATCATCAGCAGTGAGGAATCCGCGCTCAAAGCACTCCATAAAGAATGCAATTGTCGTGCCTGTAGAGATGGTATCGAGACCATATTCATCGCAGTACCAGTTGTATTCCAGGACAAAATGGGGATCGAAAATACCCATGCAAGAGACTGCGCCAACAGTTTCATACTCGGGACCATCAATGCTAACCTTTTGCCCTGCATATGGACCTCGTGTCAGTTCCACATTTTCAGAACTCTTAGAACATGCCAGATTACACCCATAGTAACAACCGTCAGGCATATTTTTTGTGAAGTACCTGTCAAGAAAGACACCTGCAAAGAGCTTGGGGGACTCAGAGCTTTGACCGTACTGATAATTGTTGATGGGAAAAAGGTGGAATTTATTCATATATTCCGACAGAATGGTAGTACCCCATGCGGAAAGATGAAGCTGTTTGGGATCAGCTTTAGAGATAACCTCCCTCAACCGGGAACCTGCCCGGCGCACACCTTCTTTATCTACAGCATTGTTGCCATTTGCCTTTGACAGGCTGGAATGCACGACAATACCCCGTAGTCCCTTAGTCCTCATAACGGTTCCCGTACCACCTCTACCCGCCTGTTTGGCGCGAATGCGATTTCGCTTTCTGTCAAAGAACAGGCTGTTTATGATGCCGAACCTGGCGTTGCAGGCGCCCTTGCCTGTGGTTACCGCAGCAAGTGAATCGCTGTACTCGCCGTCGTTTATATCTTCCAGTAGTCTTTTGCCAAAGGAAAGAGAACCCTCATCAATTTCCTTATCGTATGCAGGCGCAGCTATAATGCTGATAGTTCGTAAGTCGCCGTCAATTACAATGACCGAGTCTGCGCTGGCTATTCCGGAAACTGCAAGTGCATCAAAACCGGCAAGCTTTAAAAGTGGGCCGAAATGACCGCCGACATTTGAATCAATAAATGTATCCGTAAGAGGCGAAATGGTGCCAACTATGAATTTACCTGTTCCTGGAAAACTGGGTTCATTGCCGAGCGGCCCACTGGCCATTACAAGGATATTTTCGGGGCTGTCGTAGCGTGTTTCTCGGCTTGTACCATCCCATATCAGTTTCAGGGCGTAACCTCGACCACCGATGTATTTGTTTTTGAAATCAGGCGATAGGTCTTGAATTGTGATTTGTAGCTTACTCAGATCAATCTCGAGTAACTGGTCCGTGTATCCACCTGTAACTTGGGCAGGTTCGTATCTGATTTGTTTTAATATCTCCATATTTACTCCGGTCTTGAATTTGCTCAGCTCATTGAAGGAGATGACTTTTTACTATAATTCATTAAAGGCCTGATGTTCAAATGCAAGAAAAGGTCGCAAGATTGCCAGCCTCACTTATTCCCAAATATAGCGAATGCGCCTAGCTATGTCACGGTTGCGATTCAAGTGAGTGGTAACATCATCGACGTTGCCGGTTCTACCCAGCATCTTTTTCTTCCATGGTGCCAATTGACGGATTTCATGCGTTTGTATTGATACTCTTATAGACGTAGCTTAAAGTGGCTCTAGAAGAAGGCTATTGAGGAGAAAGTTAAACAAAACGTCATTATGTTTAACAAGTAGAAACTGATATAATAATGCAATCTGTATAGTCATTTTGAAGACGGTATAGAATATGAACTACGACGATGTGTTGATAAGGGAGTTTAGCATTGAAGGCTACAATAAAGTTATCAGTTTGTGGCGAAAATCAAATCTGCCATATAGACCAGAAGGTCGTAGCAGTTACACCACAGCCGGAATTTAAGCCTTTCTTTGAACTTCAATACGCTGGACTGTCATACTATCTGTTGCACTGGCGACCCCGGCGGGGATCGGGGTTTGATGCAATATCTGGAAATGGGATTTTATCCGGTGCTCGCTCCGCTTGCATTAAACATAGCATGGAGAGGAAAATTATCGACTGTTGTATGGTCTGAGCTCACAGGTAAACACAAGACCAAGAGCTTTCGTAGTCTAGCGAAGGAATATGGGGTTAGCTATGAAACTGTGCGGAGAATGATAAAATCGGGACAGGTCAAAAGTAGCTTGAGATGAAACCGATTAACCGGGATAAAAAGGTAATAGAGGATTATCGGGAGAGGATAATCGTAGATCCCGATAATTCCATACTGGCTTTCAAGACGAGCAGGGATTATCACGTGACCAGGTGGTGATACTCGGAGGTCATTCCCTCGCCCGTACCTGCATAGGGGACAAGCCAGGACTTGGGAACTTCATCGTAACCGAAGAGCTCGAGGATAAGCCGAACTGCGTTCACTACCACACGTACATGAAGTTCAAGGGGTGCGAGGCGGACGCGGTGTTCATCCTAGATGTGGACCCCAGCGATGAAAGGTGGGAAGGTGAGATGGGATTGTATGTAGCCATCAGCCGGGCGCAGCACTTATTATTTGTATTGCGGAAGAGATAGCATTGATCTGTTTCATTACGTAGCACATTCAGATGCGGCTCAATATAGTTGACATGGGAAAGCACTTGTGATATATATTATGTTAGCAGCTTAACAATTAAATAAACGTAATCAAAACAGTCCACCGTAGGCCGGTGGCGTGGTTCTTATTGCTATTAATTGCCGGACTGAGTTTTCAGTCCGGTTTTTTTATTTTCTAGGGCTTTTAAACGCTATGACCGGGACGCAAGCAAAACAACAGAATAAGAGGAAGGCAGATCATAAGCAGAGCAATTTGGACTCGGCGACAGAGCGTGCTTTCCTGCGCCTATCGTACATTTTGCTCGAAATAATTAACTCAGATAATGAGGATGGTAAAAACGGGGTGAAAGGAGGTGATTCGGCTATACAAATGAAAAAACGATCAAAAATGAAAAAAATCAATAAGGGAGGTAACCGCAGATGATCACACTTCAGCATGTCCTAGACATTTTGGCCAGAATGGATGTGGATCCATCTGAGATAGTCGTTTCGCGCACAATTTACATCCAAGTCATCCAGCAAGCGCGGAGAATTCTGCGAGAAGAAAACGTCGAAGACGATTTTGCGGAAAATTGTGATGACAAATTTGGAGAATAACAATTCGAATTGGTCACAAAATGGGCATAAAAGTTGATTAGTCACGGATTCCTAGGTCAACCTTAGCAATTCTAGGCAAATGATCTAGGAATCCGTGGAGGAGGCTGAAATGGGCTTAATGAGCAGAGTAAAGGCAAGGTTACTAAACTCAACGGACACTGATGAGATGGCGGAAAGGACCAAAAAGCAATACAACGTGGTCATCGACAAGGAGTTGATCGCTCAAATTCGTTATTTGGCATCAAAGTGTGGTGCAAATCGGTCGGCAACGGCTGAACATCTGCTGGAAACTGGTGCTTATTACGTGTCAAATGCATTGGAGGACCCACAAAAGAAGGAGATCTTGTCGAGACACATCGTCGAAACGCACTTGCTTGGCATTGGCCCCGATGATGACGCGGCAATACTCGTTATTGGCCAGATGGATGACTATTCAGAATTACTCGAATATTCTAAGGATGTACTTAGAAGTTACAAACGATATTCTCAAGCCCCGAAGATGACCATGAAGACCGGAGATGTCCGTTACATGGAAAAAGCTGAGAAGGATCTACTTAAAGCGGCGGTAGGATTTGCTATCTGGCTGCAGAAACGAAGTTTGGGGCCCAAAGCAGCAGTGAAAATGAACAAGGACCGGTAAACCAAAAACCAGACGGAGGACGAGATTAATATACCTCTCCGGGGTAAAAAACCCACCGTTGACCCGTACATGCTTCTAACTCTTGACATCGGTGAATAGATGCTGTAACGTGCACAGCAAAAAGGAGGTAACAATCGATGCAAGCGTATTGCATGAAATGCCGCAGCAAGAAAGAGATGAAGGATCCCAAGTCAATCACTATGAAGAACGGTAAACCGGCGACCAAGGGAACTTGCCCCACCTGTGGTACCAAGATGTTTCGGATACAATAGAAACAATAGCTTCCCATTCAGCATACCTATCAAAGTAGGGGTTTAGTAGCTGCCCTTTTCTAAGCTGCGAAAAAACAAGTAAAGGTGTAGGTTTACCTACACCTTTACTCTAGTTGAGTTCATCAATTCGGCCTGAGCAGGAATTACTAAACGGTGCTGTTTATAGACCATAAACTGGTGTCGTGTTCCAGTGTATGGCCCCTCAAAGCCAAATTTCCTGAGGCGGCGAATAAAGTTCCGCCGCTTACATGGCCTCCACTGGCTCACGTCGAGGCTCCTTGTTAAGGTCGATGCCCTCAATTACTGGCAGAGAATGACCCAGTTTGAGGCCAACCAGAATCCAGTCCTCTAAAGTAGAGCGTAATTCAGCTTCACACTCGTGTAAAGCGGTACCGAAAGCTACTACACCCGGACAGGAGGGGATTCGTCCGGCAAAAGTGCCGTCCTCCAGTTTGTCATAAACGGCATGTGCCAAGGCATGGCTAACATAGTCGGTAAGAATAAATCGTACTGTCACGAAGCACCTCCCCTAATCGTGCTATCCGCTTCTTCAATGATTGCCGGAGGACAAAACTTGCACTTGGTACCGGGTGGTAGGATTCCCTTAATCTATCCTCCGCTGCTATACTGGTGAACCTTGCATATCCAATATCACTTGTCCCATGCCATTTTTATACACCCCCCTTTTCCCATTGTTATACCTGGCGCAAAAGCGTAATTTAAAGATTTCGCGTCAATATGACACTTCTTGACGTTACTTCGGAGACCATCCCTAAACTCATCGAAATTGTTCCTGAGGCTCCAAACATATGGTTTAAACTCGCTTACTATAATTTCTCGGTCCATCGTTTGGAATTTTTTGAGAACCCGCCCTATAGTTCTAAAATTCGGGACAGACTCGCCTTCTAGTAACCCCCCACTACTAACCATTCTATCTAGGTCTCGCTGTATGACTATTGGCCTTGGCCCCTGTTTTGCTGCCAGGTCAATAATCGCCTTTTTCATCTCCCATGACGGCTCCTTTCCCATACCCATTTCAATCCTCCTAACAGCAAAATTAATTTTTACGAATTTTCTGGTATGTCAGCGTTGGGTCGGTTATATGTATTTGAATACCGCTTTTTATGATATATGCTCCTCTTAGAAAGGTCAAGGGAAAAACAAGAAATGGCTAAAGTTACCATCAAAGTTGACCCACGGACAGGCGTGACTTACTTTCCGAGGGTAATTCGTAAGGAAGGGTTCGTTGGCGAGATTGAGGGCTTTCCCAACGCGCTCACATTTACTCTGATCAAGCCTGGAACTAAGCTGGTTGATGTGGAGAAGAGCCTCCAGATTATTCTGCAGGATATTGCTCTGCGAAGAGAGCAAGGTCAAGAATGAACCTCGAAGATAGAGAAGTTAAAATTAAGACCCACTGGCGACCAATTGCTGACGAGCCATCGTCCACCGTGAGAAGGCTGTGGCGTAAATTGCTCCGAAAGAGACCACGCCGCGCTAAGACCGCTACAGCCAGAGAAGATGAAAAAGAACCAGACTAGTTACCCTTTATCAGGACAAGGAGGGAGGAAAATGGACAGGCAATACAGGCGCGTAAGCACTGAGGAACAAGAAAAAGGCACTTCACTTGAGTCGCAACTGGCCAAGCTTGCTGAGGTGGCACCTAACGCTGTCGATTATTGTGACGCCGGCTATTCCGGCACCAATGGCGACCGTCCTGAC
>JAHJTL010000108.1 GCA_018829775.1 Chloroflexota bacterium
CAAAGATGGTATCGATGCTGAGGTGGTCGACATAAGGACGCTGAAGCCACTTGACGAGGAAATCATCATAAACTCGGTGCAGAAAACGGGCAAGGCGATGGTGGTCTATGAGGCATGCCGTACCGGCGGTTTCGGCGCTGAGATTGCCGCCCTTATCGGCGAGAAGGCGTTTGATTACCTGGATGCGCCTATCAGGCGGGTTGCCTCGCTTGATTCACCGGTATCCTTCAATCCCGGACAGGAACAGTACATCCTGGTCAATCCGGAAAAAATCAGGGCGGCTGCCCTGGAGATGATGGGCAAATAAGTCAACCAGCGATAGAAGAACAGTGGGGGTACCAGTATGGCTGTGGCCGTAATCTTCCCCAAACTTGACGAGGCGATGACCAGCGGCAAAATCGTCCGCTGGCTCAAGAATGAGGGAGGGCAGGTGGAAAAAGGGGAGATCATTCTGGAGATTGAGAGCGAAAAGACTTCCTTCGAACTTGAAGCCGAAACTTCGGGTATTCTGAGCAACGTAATGGCCCAGCCGGGCGACGAGGTAGCGGTGGGCACGGCCATTGCCTTCATTCTCCAGCCCGGTGAGAAAGCGCCCGAGATTGAGACACCGGTTCAAGTCAAAGCAAAGGAGAGGAAACCAGAGGCAGAGGCCAAAGTTGAGGCTCCGCAACCGGTCGGTGAATCGAGAGAGATTAAAGCTTCACCGCTGGCTAAAAATATCGCCAGAGAGCACAATGTTGACCTCAGCCTGGTAACCGGAACCGGGCCGGGCGGTAGAATTACCAAGGAAGACGTCCTGAAGTATATTGAAGAAGGCAAGCCAGCCGCAGCACCGGCTGCTCGTGAAGTACCGGCGGGTGCCGGGGAGGAAACAGTACCTCTGTCCACCATGCGTGAGGTGATTGCCCGGCGTATGGTGGAGAGTTTTAAAACACCGCACTTTTACCTCACCGTAGAAGCCGATGCGCAGGAACTACAGAAAACACGCCAGCAGTTACTGCCGGTAATCGAAAGCAAAACCGGAATCAGGCTGACCCTTACCGACCTTATCATCAAGATAGCGGCCAAGGCACTGGAGAAAAATCCCGCCATCAACTGCTCCTATACTGACGGTTCGGTGAAGCTATTCAAACGGATTGATATCGGTCTGGTAACTTCCGTCGAAGGCGGTTTGATGGTGCCCGTTATCAGAGACGCCAACATAAAATCGCTGGCTGAAATCGCTCAGGCCCGTGCCGAACTGGTGCAGAAGGCAAGGGAACATACCCTCAGCAAAGAAGAGATGACCGGCAGCACCTTTACCATCTCCAACATGGGAATGTACGATATCGACCAGTTCAGCGCCATTATCCAGCCGCCTGAGGCAGCCATTCTGGCCGTGGGGAGAATCGTGGAGAAGGTCGTGGCGCGAAACGGTGAGATGGTTATAAGGCCGGTGATGAACCTGACCCTGTCTATTGACCACCGCGTTCTCGATGGTGCGCTGGGCGCGCAGTTCCTGCAGACGGTGAAAAACTACATCGAAGACCCGGTCAATCTGATTTAATAGCCAATCAGCATCACCACTGGTTGTGATGCACCCTTGATTCGTTGTAGCGATTGGACGGCGGCTTTTGCTCCGCCGGGTAGCCCACCGATATGAAGCACAATGGTATCACGTGCTCGGGCAGCCCGAGCAACTTCTGCACCGTTTTGACTCTCTCTTCACGTGGGTAAACGCCCAGCCACACCGCCCCCAGACCCTTGGCATGGGCAGCGATTAAAATATTCTGCGTGGCGGCGGAGCAGTCCTGAATCCAGTAGCCACTCATCATTTCTTCATTCAAATCACCGCAGACGGCAATCGCCCAGGAGGCCTCTTTCAGCATATGTGCGTAGGGGTGGAACCTGGGAATTTCATCGAGGATGCGGCGGTCGTCTATAATAACGAATTGCCACGGCTGCTCGTTGCTGGCCGATGGTGCGCTCATCGCCGCTTCCAGCAGTTCTTTGATCAGCTCCTCCGGTACCGGTTCACCGGTATATCGGCGAATGCTCCTCCGGGACAAAATGGCTTCTATAGCATCCATTGGTTGCTCCTTTAATATCAGGATAATGCCCTAATCGCGCGCGGCGTCGAGCTCTTTCTGGATGGCAGCGATTTGTTCCGGGCTGAGGTGGCGGAACCTCGCTTGCGCGGCAAAATATTCCGCGACTGGTCGCTGTCGTTTCGGGGCATAGGTGGTGTGGAATTGGCCATTCTCAAACTCCGTCAGCTTCCACATGCCGCTCTCCACCGCCATACGCCCGATTTCAATTGCCGCGTCGGGGGCAAAGCCCCAGCCAGTGGGGCACGGCGTCAGTACGTGAACGTAGGTGGGGCCGTTTACCTGACTCGCCTTTGCCACCTTTTCCATGTAGTCCAGCGGGTATGATGTACAGGCGGTAGCAGCATAGGGGATATCATGCGCCGCCACGATGCGCAGCATGTCCTTCTTGGGCCTGTTTTCAAAGCACGGGCTCGGGGTGGTGCTGGTGGTGGCTCCGTAAGGGGTCAGGCTGCTCCTCTGAACGCCCGTGTTCATATACGCTTCGTTATCGTAGCAGATGTAGATGAATTTGTTGCCGCAGTCAATGGCACCGGATAATGACTGAATGCCGATGTCCGCCGTGCCGCCATCGCCGGAGAAGCCGACGACATGGATGTCCCCTCGACCGCGTCTCTTGAAGCCGGCGCTGATGCCCGAACAGGCGGCCGCGGTTGCGGCGAAGGCCATTACCGTGAACGGCACAAAGAACGGCGCCTGCGGGTAATAGCAGGATACGGTGCTGATGCAGTTTGCAGGCACCACGAAAACGCAGTTCCTGCCCAGCACTTTCAAGGTCAGGCGCACGGCGAGCACAGCGCTACAGCCGGCACAGCCAAAAGAAGCCCGGTATAGCTCCTCTTTGGATATATCCTTCAGTTTCATAGGTCAATAAACTCCAGATGCGGTATGGCTCCTCTTTCCGCAGCAAGGGCTTTTTCCAGCATGTATTTCATCTTTTCCGGCGGCACGTCAGCGCCACCCAGCCCACCGATAAAGTTGAGTATCGCCGGTGGTTCGGGCAGGCCATAGAGGGCGGCTTTCAGGTCGGTGGCCAGCGCCCCTTCATAGCCCCAGGAGCAGTCGCGGTCCAGCACTGCCGCCGCTTTCACTCCCGATAAAACTTTTCTCAGTGGCTCGACCGGGAAGGGACGGAATGCCCTTACCTTGACCAACCCAACTGCCCTGCCCTCGTCGCGCATCTCATCGACCACCTCGCGGGCGGTCCCGGCGAATGCGCCCATCGCCAACAAAAGCGCTTCCGCGCCATCGCAGCGGTATGCCTCAATCAGGCCACTGTAATTACGGCCAAAGATGCGGGCAAATTCATCGCCCACCTCCACGATAATCTCTCCCGCCTTTTCCGTCGCTTCCTGCTGTTCCTGTCGCCAGCGCGCGTAATTTTTGCCGAAGGCACCGACGGATATAGAATATGGATTATCAACATCCAGCGTAACCACCGGGTCATACGGGGGCAGGAAAGCGTCCACCGTTTTCTGGTCGGGAATCTCCACCAGTTCCTCGGTGTGCGACTGGATGAAGGAATCGAGGCAGACCATCACCGGCAGCAGCACCCGGTGGTCCTCGGCGATACGGTACGCCTGGAGCACCATGTCCAGCGCTTCCTGGCCGGTCTCGGTGAAAATCTGAATCCAGCCCGTATCCCGCTGCTGGATGGCGTCCTGCTGGTCTCCCCAGATACTCCAGGGCAGCGCCACCGAGCGGCAGACGTTGACCAGGACCAGCGGATAGCGACCCCCGGCAGCGTAGGCCAGCATTTCATGCATGTATTCCAGTCCCTGGGAAGAGGTTGAGGTAAAGGCGCGCGCCCCGGCCATCCGCACACCCATACAGGCCGTCAGCGCCGAGTGCTCCGACTCCACCTTGAGGTAATCGGCATCCATCTCGCCCTTAGCAATGTATTCGGCAATCTTCTCCACGATGCTGGTCTGCGGGGTAATGGGATAAGCAGCGACCACATCGACGTGGGCCAGCTTGGCCGCCTGGGCTACCGCCTCATTGGCTGTTATGAATTTTTTAATTGGCATTTTCGTAGCCATTGATTATTCACTTTCCTGCTCGACCATTTCTATAGCCCTGGTCGGACATTCTTTAACGCAGATGCCACAGCCCTTGCAGTCCTCGAAATCGAAGGTGACCCTCCGGTTTGCCTCGTCCTGGGTAATGGCCCCTTCCGGGCAGAAAACCCAGCAGAAAAGGCAGAAGGTGCATTTCCCCTTCAGAACGGGCTTGGCTGTGCTCCAGCTCCCCATTCTGGTGGGTATGGTGCCGGCCTTGGATACGGGCCCCGGGATTGATTTCTCCTTCTTCATTTTCCCCCGACCTTCTGGTAAGCTGCCTCAGCCGCCGCAATATTGCGGTCGACGATTTTCTCCGGCAGCGTGCCGGCGATGGCTTTCTTTATGGAATCCAGGCTAACGACGCCGGTGGCGCCGGCCAGTGCACCGAGCATGGCGGTATTGACAATGGCCACACCGATATACTCCCGCGCGATTGCGGTTGCATCCACGGTGGTGACGTTGAGAGAACCCGGTATTTTCTTTAACTGCGCCTTGGATTTACGTGTATTGACCAGGATGGTAGCTCCCTCACGGGCGCCATCCGTTATGTTAACCACATCGAGCAGGGTATCATCGAGCACGATGATTACCGTCGGGTGATAAATCTGGCTGCGGGTCCGAATGGTACGGTCGCTGATGCGGGTGAACGCCTGTACGGGCGCACCACGGCGTTCGGCGCCAAAACTGGGGAAGGAAACGGCATACTTGCCTTCATAAAGGGCGGCGGCACTGCCCAGCATACTGGCTCCGAGGACAGCCCCCTGCCCACCTCTCCCATGCCAGCGCACCTCTTCAAGATGCCCTCTCTGGTTCATTTCAGCCCATTATATCACAGCGTTGATTATACGCAAAAACATATGATTTTCAGAACACCTGTCATATAGGATAGCTTGCAGTCCACCATTGCCCTCGGAAGGGATTTGGTTTACACTCTTTGCGAGGTCTTAATCCAGTTTAAACAATGATAGTAAAAAGGAGAGTAAATCGGTATGAGAAGTCAAGGGTTTTTTCCGGCGTTTACCAGCGTCCTCGCCATTTCTATTGTTATCATAGGCATCATAGTGTTCACCATTTACCACACACGATTAATTGGCCCGGTAATCATTCTCCTCGGCTTTATACCCTGGATTCCTCTTAAAATTTACGGAAGATCGATTAAGTCGGTTGGCGCCGACATTGTCTTCGGTGCCATTGATACCGGAATACTGGGCATCGCGGCGCTGGTCGGCGCCAGCTTTGCCGGTGTGCTGGGGGCGATTGTGGGCGGGGCGGTCGGTGACGCCATCACCGATGGTTTTGCCGGGCTTGCTGAAGGCAAAGTTGCTGAACATTTAAGGAAGTATGGGATTGAAGAGGCCAGAACGCCACTGAGCGCCTCGATGGGGAAGATGAGCGGCTGTTTGCTGGGCGTGGGAATCGTCCTGACGCTGGTGTGGAGTATACTCGGACTGAGTATCGGTACTGTTTAGACAATCGGGCCGATTGTGTATAGGCCGGAAAAGCTGCCATAGCCCAGGACCTCCGCCTTGGTCTGCTTGCCCGAGGCTACCGCCAGCATCTCCTGATATATTTTTTCGCCGCTCGATTTCAGTCCGGAGCCTTTCCCCCGCCGTCATTTCCACCAGCATATCGATATGGTCGGGAAGGCGCTGGAAGGTAACCGGATTTCCCGTTACCTTGATTACGGGGATGAAGGGAAATCCCTGCGGCACACCCAGACCCGTTGAGAAGAGGGCGACCTGTGCGCCCGCCGCTGCCAGCACGGTGAGAAACTCCGGTTCTCGTCCCGGAGAATCGACCACGAACAGGCCCTTGCCCCGGACACGCTCGCCGTAATTATATACATCCTGAATTGGCCTGGTACCGCCTTTAACTATCGCCCCGAGCGATTTCTCCTCAATGGTGGTCAATCCACCGGCGATATTGCCGGCACTGGGATTGCCCCCGCGCATATCACCCCCGGCCGCAATGACCCGCTTTTCCATGTCA
>JAHJTL010000109.1 GCA_018829775.1 Chloroflexota bacterium
CAAGCGATTGTTACTTCGGTAAGATCTTCAATGCCTTCTCAACCATGAATCCCATCTTCCTCGAGATCTCGGTCTTTCAGCTGATTTCCAGAATCATCTCAATCTCAACGGGAATTTGATTTGGCAGCGCCTGCATTCCTACAGCTGATCGTGCATGTTTCCCTGCCTCGTCGAATATGGCGACCAGCAAATCAGAACATCCGTTGATGACCTTGGGCTGGTCTTTGAAATCATCGGTGCAGTTTACCATGCCTAGCAGTTTGACGAACCGCTTGACTTTATCCAGGTCGCCGATTGTAGCCTTAATCGTTGCCAGACAATTAAGGGCGACATTGCGTGCAACCTGGTACCCCTCATCAACGGTCAATTCTCGGCCCACCTTACCTGAGATCTTGATCTTCCCATCGTTATAGGGACCGTGCCCGGAGACAAAGAGCAGATTACCAGTTCTGACAGCGCGGACATAATTTGCCACTGGTGTGGGTGGTTGCGGCAATATCAGCCCTAGTTCCTTTAATTTTTGCTCAGCACTCATTGGGTTCTCCTTTCTCCTAGTCGTTACCAAATGTATAGTAAAACAGTAAAAAGGTATTGATTTTATTCAATAAGACCTGCGGAAATAAATCCTGTTTATTTGTGATCGTTTACTCCCAGTGGCGCTCGGCCTTAGCCCGGTCACCGATAATGGCCTGTACGATATCCAGGTTATTGGGTGGGCAGCCACGAACGTGGCGCTTGCTCTTTTTATCAGATGGAACGCACCGACCCACGGTAACCGTGTTATCTTCGCGAATATATTCTGGTAGGTCTGGATCGCCGGTGACAATAGTGACTCCTTCGAGGTAATTCAACTGGTTGGCCTCTTTCATGTCAAATAGGGAACTCATTATGCCCATGCGGCACCCCGAGCAGGTAATACCTCCGTAAAACAAATTAAGCCCTTCAATGTTCAGCCGTTCATCTTCCAACACTCTCATGAAACGACGAGATACCGCTTCAATAGGTTCGCCGACTACCTCAATATCCTTTCGGTTTGCCATCCCAAGACCCCGCCTGAAAGCCTCGGTGGTTATAGGCACTTCTTCCGGCTCAAAGCCGGCAATATACCCGCACACCGCATCCAGGGCGACTAAGTCATGGCCAGCAACAATCAGGTCCATCTCCACAGGTTTGCCGAACACAGGTCCCAGGCCCTCTTGACAGTAAATGGCATCCACTATTGCCAGCTGTGGCCTCAAAGCACTGAACCAGTCTACACAGCCCTCAAAAACTCCACGTTGATGGAATTCACGCTTATACTTGTCCGTGAGCAAGCCTTTCAGTTTTTTAATTGATAACGTGAGCTCCGCCTGGTCGTGAGTCTTCAGCTTGGCCACTGGTATGATGACGTCGGCTTCTTTAACCAGTTTATAAGTTTGTATTTCAGCAAATACTTTCCCGTTTTTCACGGGGAACATCGTGGTCCCTGTTTTTTTGAGATCGATTACATCGTAGCCCATCTCTCTGAGCTGATTATATCCTGACTCTGAAATAACCTTTTCGGTATCGATGCCAATGGCTGAGGATTCGGCGATAATTGGTCGTGCTCTCGCCCTCTTTACCACATCAGCTACGGCACGAGTCACCTCAGGTAGCGTGATCGTCGCCTGTTCTCGCTTGGTCCGTGCGTTTACCAGACTGGGATTGAGCAGAACTTTCTGTCCCGGTTTAACAATTTGCCCGATACCGCCAAGAAGGTCTACTGCCTTCTCAACGGCAGCCTGTATTTGTTCATAATATGGATCTCGTGACGTCCTTACGATGGAAACTTTGCTCCTCGCCATGACAGATTATCCCTTTCCTATTTGAATCGAACGCAGCTCGAGAAAACCCAAAACAATGCCGTGGTAGTGCATCAGTGCTCTGGATTGTATCTGGGGAATCTGAATTGGTCTTTAAGCTTGGCATCAAACTCAGGGCGCCATAGCGCCAGAATATCTTCGAGTTTGCCGCTATGATAGTCGCGCAGTGTCTTTACCAAAGCATCTACCGCGGCGTTAACGATGCGCTCTCCCTTCTCACGGCTCCCCACGGTGGGGTCACCACAGACGCCCGGAACCCAAACCGCACAGTCCATATCCACCAGTTCCGGCTGAAGGTAAAGTTGAAGCGAGGTTTCCATCTCACCGGAGTGACCGATAAAACCCCTGTCAGTCTCACTGACTGTCTCCATTACCTCAGGGGTGGGGTAGAGGTTCCAGTAATCGTAGCCTATTACTGAAGTTACTCCATCTTCGGCGGTGAGCTTAAATCGCATAGCGGCAATAACGGCTGAATTTCCGCCATGGCCGTTAAGGAAGAGTATCTTTTTGAATCCATGGGCATGAACACTGGTGGCAATCTGGGTCAGCAGCTCAACAAAGGTGTGGTATTTGAGGGTAATGGAGCCGGGGTGTTTCATGTGGTGAGGAGAATATCCCGTCCAGACGGGAGGTAACACCAGCACCGGGAAATCGTCTATGGCCTGGGCAGCGCGTTGGGCGATGGTAAAACAGCAATTCACATCAGTGTTTATTGGCAGGTGATTTCCATGCTGCTCGGTTGAACCGACTGGAATGATGACTACCGCATCAGCCTTGACCGCTTCTTCAAATTCAGTTCGACGTAGTTCCTGCCACAGTACCTTTTTCATAGCTCAGCCTCCAACATAGCTTCTCATAGCTAGTGGCTCTCCAGGAAGGGCACCGGTATGCTTCCCTTTGTCCACGACCATTTGACCATTTACAAAAACATACTCTATGCCTGAGGGAAACTGTTTCGGGTTAGCAAAGGTAGCCAGGTTGTTCACTGTGTTTGGATTGAACACCACAATGTCAGCCTTCATGTTGTCCCGCAAAATGCCTCTATCCATCAGCCCAAACCTTTGCGCAGGGAAAGAAGTCATTTTTCTGATTGCTTGCTCCATGGTTAGAATCTTCTCGTCCCTTACCAGTTGCCCCAGTATCTTGGGATAAGTACCATAGGTTCGAGGATTAGGCATGCCTCCTATTCGCAGTCCATCGGTTATGAACATATGTGCCGGGTGGGTCATGATAACTTTCACGTCATTCATATCACCAGTAAAGCAATAAAAGGCTACTTCTAGCTCTTCCTCTATCATCAGGTCACACATTGTGTCCCAGGGGTCTTTATTAAGCCTACCAGCGACGGCCGCAACCGTTAAACCTTCGCACCACTTGTTTCTTTCCGTTCTGACGGCGCTTATCACCATCTTGTCTACTGACCCAACTGCCTTGGTGGACTTACCACGCATCTTGGACCGGTCCTCTTTATTTTTCAGGCGCTGCAGCAGTTCATGGGGGCCACCACTATGCGCCCACATCGGAACCGCTATATGCATGGTCGTGCTTCCGGCTTCCCAGGGGTAAGAATCAAAGGTAAGGTCGATGCCGCCGTCTCTTGCCATATCCACTATTTCCAGCAGCTTGGCTATCTGCCCTCGTGTGATAATATTTGTGGCATAATGAGAAAAGTGCACCGGACAGCCGCTGCGTGCTCCTATTTCCACGGCTTCTCTGAATCCATCAAAAGCGCCATCGCCAAGGTCATATCGCACATGGGTTACATGAACGCCGCCGCACTCGGCAACTGTCTGGCAAAGAGCGACCAGTTCCTCGGCACTGGCATATACGCCGGGGGGATACGCTAACCCGGTAGAAAGGCCAACGGCCCCTTCGGCCATGCCCTGCCGTATCATTTCCTGCATCGCCTTTATCTCTTTTTTAGTGGCCGGGCGCTCCTCCCAGCCTACCGTTTCCACTCTCAGACAGCTATTGGGAATAAGGTAAGCAACGTTAATCGAGGTCTTCTGGTGGAACTGCTGCAAATATTCAGTAATTGAGCTCCAGTTGTAGTCCAGCCTCGGATAACCGTTCACTCCCGAATAGTGCCGTAACATCATTTCCAGGTTCTTTTTTGAGAGCGGCGCGTAGCCTAGACCATCAAGTCCTAGCATATCAGTAGTAACTCCCTGCCTTATCTTGGGCTCGTTTAACGGTTCGGACAGGGCAATCAGGTCAGAATGGGTATGCACGTCAATAAAGCCCGGAGCGACCACACAACCAGCGGCGTCAATGATACTTGCCGCCGGTACGGATGAGGTGTCACCCACCAGAATCTTTAACCGGTCTTTCTCGATGGCCACATCCCCTTTGAAGCCAAGGTTTCCCGTGCCGTCAATAATCGTGCCACCCTTTATCAAGACATCAAACATCTTATCTCCTTACTCTTACCTTGTTACCATGGTCCAACTATCTTCGGACCCACTGCCAGGGTCGGCAACCAACACGATAGCCAGGGAATATATGTGGTGAGGAATAGAACCGGTAAACCGACAATAAACAGAAACAGCATCATCGGTCTCACCAATTGGTCATATGGGACGCCTGATAAACGAGACCCGACAAAAATAGAAATGGCGTATGGTGGGGTAACCACGCCAAGACCAACATTAACCACAATTATCGCCCCTAGCTGAACAAGGTTGACACCTATTCCCTCGACCAGTGGCATTACCAGGGGCACTACTATTATTAAGATGGGAATGCCATCGATAAACATTCCCGCGATTAGTAGCAGTATGTTCATCATAAACAACACCAAATACTTGCTTTGGAACGCCCCTATCATGAAATCGGCCAGAGACTGGGCCACTCCTTCTCGAATCAGGAGTCTGGTAAAGACGGTGCCAAAGCCGAGTAATAGCGTAATCATACCCAGTGTCTTAATTGACTCCTGAGTAGTTGTCCAGAAATTCTTTGCTTTCAGTTGTCGGTAGACGAATAGACCAACGAATAAGGTGTACACGACAGCAACCGCGCCTGCCTCGTTTGGCGTGAATACACCTCCATAAATACCCCCCAGTACAATTAGAGGACAGCCCAAGGCGGGTAACGCTAGCCAGGTGGCTATACTAACCTCTTTTACCGAGCCTTTAAGCGTGGTTGGTAGTGCATCAACTTCGCTAGTTGGGTGCATATACCTGAGGCAAATAAAGTTATTTAGCACCATATAGCCCCCGGCAAGCAGAAGCCCGGGGAAAACAGTGGACAGAAAAACGGCCGCCACTGACTGCTGGGCAACAAGACAGTAAATCAGCACCGGGACACTGGGCGGTATCAGGTATCCCAGGAAACTGGAGGAACACAGCACGGCAGTAGTATACCTTCGCTCGTATCCGAACTTTTCCAGCCGGGGGACCAACATCGGAATCAAAGTGGCGATGCAAGGCACCGACGAACCAGTCAAGGCACTTAAAAATAGGGTGGCGACGATACCAACATCTACCATTCCACCCTTGAGCCTGCCCACTAAAGCATGGGCAAGGCGAATGAAACGGTCAGCAAGCCCGGCCTCACACATCAAACCACCGGCAAAGATAAAGAAGGCTATGGCCATAAGGATATAACTGTCTATCGCATGATAGGCGGTTCCGGCCAAAAATTTAAGGGGGCTGTCTATCAGAATTAGGGCTACTGCGGAACATCCTAAGAAAACCCAGCACAGAGGAAGCCCTATCAGTATTCCTAGGAAAAACAATATCAGCCCAACAGTGATTCCAAATTCCATTTATACCTTACTCCCTCCGAGACCTACCGAGGCAACTTCTTATCAGTTCGCTGATATCTCTTCGGGCGATAACCAGCAAGTGCAATAGTACGAAGGCTAAGGCGACAAACAGAGTAATCTGTAGCCAGCTGGTGTTGAACCAACGCACCAACGTGCCATATTCAGGGTATTTCATGGCCCGCAACATGAATTGATAGGCTATGGGAAGAAAGACACCTAATACGGCAATGGACAAAACGACCAGGAAAACACGGTAAACGACAGCCCTGGTTGGCTTATTTCTAGTAAATCTGTCGCGGAAGATATCTACCGCTACATGACCCTCTCGCCAGGTAGTTATCGCGGCGGCGACGAACATAAAAAAGATAAAGGAGTACAATGCTAGGTCGCTGAACCACATTATCTCAAAGTGTAGCCAGTAGCGATTAATCACCTGGGCAAAGATGAGGAAGGTACAGGCAACTAACCCAACGGCGCAAATAATGCCCTGTGCCGTCTGTACTCCGTGCAATATCCACTTCAAGGCTGACTTGATATATCTCACCAGGACTATTCTCCGTAGTGGTATTACCTAAGATTACAGTTATTCGGCTTAAGTTTCATAACTAGTGAAGATGAGCAATTAGACTGTCTCATAAGTGACCCTATCTTCGGGAGTCTTGCCGCTACCCGAAGATAAGGTCACAACTACCCATTCCTAAACAGATGGCCTCATAGTCTCAAGGCAAAGGCCTTTCTTTTGCCAGTCTAGCCACCGGCAGCGGCTACCTCTGAACTTATCCGTGCGAGTTCATCTAAGATCTGCTGCGTCATATTCTGACCAGGATAGTGCTCATCAAGCCAGGGAGTAGCTAGCTCGTCCCAGATGACGGGCATGTTTGCCTTTTCCCTCCAGACTGCCTTTTCCGCTGGGGTTGGGTAATATATTTCTAGGCCGGACTCCACCAACGTTTTCTTAAATGCAGTGTTGGCTCGGCGGTAGAACTCAAAATCACGCATTTCTGCATTCGCGCTGGCTCTCTTTATGACTTCCTGGAGGTCCGGAGGTAGTGAATCCCACAGGTCTCTATTCATGGCAAAATTGGCTGCATCCCAGCCAAAACCGAGGTCGGTGTAGTATGTCAGCACCTCAAAATGCCTCTCTTCTATCAGGGAAGGCCATAAGCTCCAGCACATGTCAACAACGCCTCTTTCCAGGGCATTGTATAAGTCGGCCCAGGGAATAGTCTGTAGGTTCAGGCCGGTGCCTTCCCCCATGTTCTCCATGGTCATCACAAAACCAAGGGACGCGGAAACCCTCATCTTGATATCCTTCATGTCGTCCGGTGTTATGAGCGGCCTGACGTTGTTACCAAGGCCATATGGGCCAAAGTGGGAGCTCCAAAGAAGCTTAAAGCCAACCTCTTTCCAGGCCTCGTCCATGACTTGGTATAGTATCCCATCGGGGGCGTCATATGCTATGGCTGCTTCATTGTAGTTGCTCACCGTCCAGTTCATCCAGTTCAGCATTCCTCCAGGAACAAGGTTAACATAGGGAGCGTAAATTCCACCCTCGACACTTCCCTCCTGTACGGCATGGAATATTTCATCGTGGCTGCCAAGCAGGCCATCAGGATAGAACTCTACTTGTATTCTTCCATCCGAGTAATGTTCAATCAGGTCAGCAAATAGCTGAATGGATTCGTTTCTACCTTGTTGTGTCCACGCCGTCCCAAATCGCCATTCGTACTCTGCTTTGGCTGGTGCCGCTGGTGCAGGGGCTGGAGCAGGTGCGGGAGCTGGGGCCGGTGCTGGTGCGGGAGCTGGGGCAGCACATGCCGCTACAGAACTAGAAATCAAAGCTATCACCATCACCAAAGCCAACATCTTTTTCTTAACCATTTTCAACCTCCATTACCTTGAAATTCACCCAATAGTAAACCCTTCTTCTGAAAGCCA
>JAHJTL010000110.1 GCA_018829775.1 Chloroflexota bacterium
TACTGGCACTACCTACTCGACTTCCGCAACGGCTTCTGGGAAAGCCCGATTGACAACTACCGGGCTCACTACGCCTGCCTGCACATAACCAGGTTCAAGGACTAACGGGTAAACCGTTGTTTTCCAACGGTTTAGCAAGGGGTAACCATGCCCAGAAAGGAGGTGACATTTGAGCACTATTGAGAAAGGCATCTCCGATATCGTAGGCGTCTTTACGGATCCCATTCTTGTCATGCCCGGGGGCTGGGGAGATACCCTCCCGGATTGGCTTAAAGGCGCCATCACCATGGAGCGCCTCATGTCAAACGTGGAAGCTCTCAAGACAGGAGAGATGACCGGTACCGACGCTGAAGCCTGCGCCTATCTCTACACCGCCAGCCTGGAAGCGCCTATGGACCATGACTGGACACAAATCTATCTTTATATTGCCGGCAAGACATACCAGCGCCATAAACAAGGCGAGATGCCCGAGGATATCCGGGTGGAGTCGCTGCGGGATGACCAGCTGCGGGACCTGAATAGGCTGAAGGAATGGATTTATCGGCAGCGGGCCACCATAAGGCAGGAGAGGGATAGAGCTGAGCGACGGCAACAGAAAGAGGCAGCCGTGGCTGAAAGGGAGGCGCTGCAGCCGGCATTGTTTGACTTATAATCATATACTAAAAGTATATACTTAAGTAAGAAGGGGTCGGGAGTTCAAATCCCCGGCCCCTTTTTTGTCCCAAAATAGCTGCCCTAATGATGAACAGGGGGAGTTTTCACTCCCCCCGTTGCTCGCAGATACTCAATTCTCTGCGAGGTGGCCATACTTGCTGGGGCTAGGGTTCTCTCACCCCTAGACTGTGCCCTTTGCTGGCTTCATTCTGGTCTAGTCCCAAGCCCAGACCGCTCCGCTACTAGCTTGGGAAGCTCCCCTTAAAGCCACACTAGATTTCTCTAGCTTTACCATCCCCAGACTTCCGACTGGGGCACTCTCGGCTATACCTTTCGGCGGGGCAAAGATTCGGGCACTCACGCTTAGCGTCTTATTCCGCCACTCCAGCAAGCATTATTATAGCACCCAGCGGTCGGGGGTTCAAATCCCCGGCCCCTTTTTTTGTCCTATGAACAACCCCTGTGGCCAGGCCGGGGGGCCGGCGGTCCATGGCGCCATAAAGTGCATCATACGATGAGTGATATGATGCACACTATGATACACGTTAGTGTCTACTCCAGGAAACATTTTGTTTTCTGGAAGGCTCGGGCTCCCCTGGGCGACGGCCGCTGCCGGCACAGACTGATAGATAGGTAGATGGGTTTTCGTCTGTAGAAACATCAGCATCGCTAGGGTTTCTACTGGTAGGAACTTTTGATTAGGTAGGTAGATAGATACATACATACATAGGGCGGCCGGCAGCCGGCGGGAGCTGCTGCTACCTGGTTGGAAACGATAGAAAGGTTGGAATGGTTAGAAAGTCTGGCCCCGCAGCGGCGGCTGCCGGCGGGAGCTGCTGCCCCTTAAAGTGTGACCCCATTACCCCTGTAATCAATGTCACAGTAAATAACAGCGTTCTTGGTAAGAACGCTGGCCAGGTCTTTCCACGGCATCCCGCCGACCTTGAAGCCCTACCGCGGTGTGGTTATCTGTTTCTCAAGGTAGAATCTATCAGCTTACCCCGAAAAACGCCCAGATTTTGACTACGGAGCGTCTCTCGTTGTAAGGTAAGGACTTCCCAAGTATTCAGTGGGAGAGCCCCCTCTTTTTTTGTGTATGGGGCTGCACAAATCAAGCAATTGTGCACCATAAAAAGGTTCCTTTTTACAACAACAACCTGACATGATGTTCAACCCCCGATAACACCACCGTTTATATCAAAATAGTGTCGCACTGGCAAGGGGTTCAACTCCACAGAGGTATAGACAAGATATTGCCTCTAGTTTAACTTTCCATCTGGGCGGATTGAACTGGTCACAAAGGTCACCTATTTGTTATTATTACGGGTATGAGTTACTTTCTTGGCGTTGACATTGGCTCTGTATGCGCCAAACTGTCACTGATCGCAGAAGACGGGAGGGTTGTTCACCTTGACGTTCGGAAGATAACTTCGAATGCCAGGGCTGCAGTAAAATCACTCATCGACACTCTGGGCCAGCAATTCAATCTTGACAAAATTGTGTCTGCTGGTGTGACAGGTTCTACCAAAGCACTAGTTCCAAAAGAACTCAACTGGGCAGAGTACAGCAACTCGCTAGCGATAGCATCGGGGCTTCTCCACAACCATCCTGATGCTAGGACCATTATACAGATCGGCGGCCAGAGTTCCCATGTGATAGGGCTGGAAGACGGTTTGAAGAAACCGTGGAAGATGGCTTCCAACCCCCTATGCGCCGCAGGCACAGGGAGATTCCTCGAGCAGCAGGCCTATAGGCTGGGTATTAGCATGGATCGCTTTGCTGCACTGGCGTTGCAATGTCAGGGGAGTCCGCCCAGAATTGCCGCCAGGTGTAGCGTCTTCGCCAAGAGTGACCTAATACATCTGCAACAGAAAGGCGTGCCAGTCGAAGCTATGCTCTATGCCCTTTGTGAGAGTATTGCACGCATGGTGGTCTCACTCCGTAAGGGATGCTTTGAGGAGCCTGTCTACTTTGTCGGCGGTGTGGCTGCCAATAAAGCTATAGTCAAGGCTCTCAGCGAGGCCCTTTCAACAAGAAACGGGCACAAAGTCGAGATAATCGTACCCGGAAACCACCTTCATATGGCAGCATTGGGCTCAGCTCTACTATCAAAAGGACATAGTTCCCGGGTTATTTCACTGCCTGAGGCGAATGCACAACTGGATCATTTTGAGTTGCCCAGGCTTCCGAATGTTGCTGTTCCTGAAGGTAAGACAAACCAGCGAATAGAAGAGTCCTGCCTGGGCTACCTGGGTGTTGATGTAGGCTCTACAAGCACCAAGGCTGTGATACTTGATGAATCGGGCAAGACAATTTTAGCCAAGAACTACCTGATGACCGCGGGTCGGCCGATTGATGCTGTAAAACAGGTCTTCCGAAATCTTTTGCGGGATGGTGCATCCAAGGTCAGGATAGCCGGAATCGGTGTTACCGGTTCCGGTAGGTACATGATAGGCAGCCTAATTGGGGCAGACATCGTTAAGAATGAAATAACGGCCCAAACAAGAGCCGCCGCCGAAATAGACCCTGAAGCAGACATTATCGAAGTAGGCGGTCAGGACTCCAAGCTGGTCATCAAGAGGAACGGCGTTGTCGTTGACTACCAGATGAACAAGGCGTGTGCTGCCGGGACTGGTAGTTTCATTGATGAACTGGGTGAGATGTTGGGCGTTTCCGTAACGAATGGAGATTTCGCCAGGCTGGCATTTTCTGCACCGAATACCATCGACCTTGGAACCAGGTGCGCCGCCTTTATGGGCCAAGCGGTAGCCTCGGCTCAGCAAGAGGGTGTATCTCTCGAGGTTATCACCGCCAGTTTGGCTACATCTATCGCCAAGAATTACCTATCTAAAGTAGTCGGCACGAGAAAATTGGGCAGTAAGATTATACTTACGGGGGCGGTCTTCTACAATCAAGCAGTTGTCTCAGCCTTTTTTGAGCAACTGAAAGGCAAAACCCTGATGGTTGCCGAGCATAGAGAAGTCAGCGGTGCAATGGGGGCAGCGCTTCTTGCCAAAGAGACAGTCTCCGGTGATAAGCCAAAATTCAAGGGATTCCATGAGGTCATTGACACCAATTGCGCTCTCGCTATATTTACCTGTAAGGCCTGTAACAACAACTGCGCTATCACCCGTATGCAGGTGCCCGATGAGAAACCTACGTTCTACGGCAGCAGGTGCGACCTCTTTGACAGCACCCTTAGCCAGGCTAAGAAGGAGACTTTCTTCGATGAGCGCGAAAGACTGCTTCTCCGGGAGTACAAGGAGAATACCGGCACGGGGCCTGCGGTCGGGATTCCCAGGGCGCTTGTGGTGCATGACTACGCACCACTGCTCATCGGCTTTCTCAACGCACTTGATGCCAGGGTCGTCCTCTCCAGCAAGACCAACAAGGAAATCATGGAGCAATCAGTTGAGCTGAGCTACGCCGATAGCTGTTTCCCTCTCAAGCTTCTCCACGGGCACGTAGCTGCCCTTCACAAAGTTGATTACATGCTCTACCCGTGTGCTATCCGATTAGGCATAAGGGACGGAGAGGAGAACCAGCAATACTCTTGTCCTCTCGTCCAAGCATCCCCTTACATAGTACGCCAGGTTCTTGACCTTGGAGAGCGCCTTTTGATACCCACCATAGACTTCAGTCAGGGCGATGCCGCTACGATAAAGAGCTTTGCCAGCGTGGGCGTCAAAATGGGATTCAGTCTGAGCACGAGTAAGAAAGCAGCTCAGGTTGGAATCGAGGCACAGCGCAGATTCGAGTCAGATAAAAAAACGTTGGGCAACATTCTCTTAAAACGTATCCGTGACAGTAACCAGCTTGGTGTGGTACTCTTGTCGAGGTCCTATATGTCCCAGGACCCAGGAGCGAACCTTGGTATTGCTGAGAAACTGGCTCAACTGGGTGTGGTGCCGATATCTCTCGACTTCCTTCCCCTTGACTCCATAGACCCCAAGAAATATACGGACCGGCCCTACTGGTCATGTGAGGGTAAACTCATTGCCGGAGCGGCTATCGTCACAGCAGACCCGCATCTGTATGGGCTGGTACTAACTAACTTCGGTTGTGGACCCAACTCCTTCATACTGAGGATTCTTGAGGACATTACGGGCAATAAGCCCATGGGACAACTTGAGATCGACGAACACGCTGCAGAAGCAGGCATCGTTACCCGGCTCGAAGCCTTCGCCGATACCATTCAGGGGTATGCCCGCTCAGCGAGGCAGGATACTCAGCGCCCGTACATCTATCGGGGAACATCTCCGCTCTCCCGTTCAAAGAAGACCATCCTCATACCACGAATGGGTTCGTTTGTCGAGGCCGTTGCTGCAGCTATGGAGGCACACGGAGCTAGGGCAGCAGTATTACCAGAGCCTGATGACCGCAGTCTCCTTTATGGCAACCAGGTAACCTCAGGCACGGAATGTTTGCCATATCGCATAGTGCTCGGCGACTTCATTCGGTTCTATTACGAACATGGCCATGAATCTAAAGATGTTGAGGTTATTATGGCCGGGGAATATGGTCCGTGCCGCTTCGGGAAGTATGCTATCGAGCAGATGAGGGTTCTCAAAGATATCGGCTTTGACCTGCCTATACGGACCAGCATGGTAAACGGCGCTTATCGCGATTTTGGTTTTGGCCCTCGGTTTGAACGCCTTGCCTGGAAGGGGGTGGTCGCGATTGATTATCTGGAAAAACTTCTCTGGCGCACCCGTCCTTACGAAATAGTGAAGGGGCGAGCAGATAGCTTGTTCGATGAGTATTTGGCTCGAGTAACCGGTGACATCCGTAGAAAACAGGACATGGCTGATACCTTGAAAAGCGCGACTTCTGAATTCAAGTCCATAGTTGACCTTCAGGTGCCCAAAAAGCCACTGGTTGGTATCACCGGTGAAATCTATTTGCGCTCTAACAGATTTAGTAACGGCAACGTGGTGAGGGAATGCGAAGAAGCTGGACTGGAAGTTGTTGTGTCTTCTATTGGAGAATCGATAAAGTACGCTTCCTATGCGACTGTCGGGGACGCGCTCGAGTATCGAAAAATCAGGCAACTAATAGAAGGCTACATCAGGAAAATCATCCGGGAACACGATGAGCGATCGGTAGCTCGACATTACCGCGAAATGCTACCAGAGAGAGAACCATCAACGGAAGAGACATTAGCGAGATCAGGCCCGTACCTTCCTCATCAGTGCCGGAGCGAGGCGTTGCTTAGCATCGGTGCGGGAATCGAATGGCTGGAAAATCCGGAGTTCGCCGGTGTGATATCGGTTATGCCCCACGGTTGTATGCCTGGTGGAATCGAGGCAGCAATATCTGAGAAGCTGAGCGCGACTTATCAAAAACCATATATCAGCCTTACCTATGATGGTTTTCTTGAGACCAATAATCGCAGCAGGATCGGGGAGTTTGCTGAACTCATAAAGTTTTGTAGCGGGGATAGACAAATAGGGATTAGATAGGGCCTCCCACGAGGCAGGCCAAGCCAATGGTCAGTTCTGCACAAACATCGAGATGTCTGATTTCTTGTACTTACGATTGGCCGAGCGGGGCAGAAGCTGTGAGTATTATTCCCGGAAGATGCTAGCGAGTATTATTCAGAGTCATTGTCACTTTCGTGGTAAAATTAATCGGATGGATCGTCACTGCCAAGGGGGTAAAAATGCCATCAGTAGATGTGGTGAGTAAGGTGGACCAGCAGGCACTGGACAATGCAATCAACAACGTGAAGCGTGAAATCTCCACGCGATTCGATTTCAAAAACGTGAAGTCTGAGATCACTTTCGACCGAAAAGCTAAGTATATTCATATTGTTACTGGAGACGATTGGAAGGTTAAAGCAGTTACAGAGATGCTCATTGGTCAATGCACTCGGCTTAAAGTGGATCCCAAGTGTCTGGACCTCAAGGAGATCGAACCCACCTCCCATGGCACAGTAAAGATGGATATCCTTATCAAAGAGGGTATCCCCAAAGAGACCGGCCAGAAAATCGTCAAACTCATCAAGGGTCTTAAGATCAAGGTCCAGCCAGCTATTCAAGACGACCAGGTCAGGATCACTGGTAAGAAGATCGATGACCTCCAAGAAATCATGCGGCTGCTTAAGGAGCAGGATTACAACATTCCTCTGCAGTTTGCCAACATGAAGAGCTGATGCCCCCTAATTTGGTACATTACAAATAGCTAGACATAACGGAATTCGCTAAGAGCCAGGCTATTGCACGAACATCGGGATGTACACGTGGACGTAAGAGTAACATCCTGAGGTACACCAAACTGTTTTTACCTACGTATATTAGGTTTGCATATAAGTAAATATGTGACACCCTGACTTAGGTTCAGGGTGTTATTTGTTTGCAGACCAAGCAAGTTGCCCGTCATTATATTAATGGTTAACGTATATAATTTGTCTTGTACGGCCCTATATTTTCATTCTGTTTAGAAAACGACGAAAAGAAGCCAAAGAAAGACAGTTAAGCAGTTTTTCTCCATAAAAGCGGAAACAAGCGGTCACCTACTGATGATTTTCATACCAATTTAGCGCATTTTGTTAATAGAGATGGTTAGAAAGGTGAAGAAAATATGTGATTTTTAATACATCCTCGAGCCTGTATATATACCGCGTATATATACGAATACGCTCAAATATCGGATTTTTACTGCTTTGGTATATCTACGGCTTTTTATAGAGTAGATGAGTTGTAGCTATAAATTAGAAAAGCGTAAGAAATATATTTTAAATCGGGCGCCTTAGTATGCTTATGTAACTCATTATCACGTTAGCAAAAAGAAAAATCTTACCAATATGGCATTAACGGTGTGGGGGATTAGCCTTACGAATTAGTAGCGGTGGTTGGATTCGAACCAACGACCTTCGGGTTATGAATCCGATGCGCTTCCTTTCATGATCCTTCATTGAACAAATTGCAATTTTGTTGCATGTCTAGGACATACAAAAGCGGCGAAGGTACACAATGGCGTCAGATCGTTCAACTAAGGCCCGGATTCTCAACGTGGCGCCCCTCCCAATACGGGGAAGTTCGCGAAAGTCCATTCATGAGGCGTATCCTGCTAAATTGTTATAGGTTAATTACATCATAATTAAGCATAGATTGGATAGAATTAACCATAGTTGTCGGTTTGCCAACTGCCAGTTTATCAATCAAATCGAAGTATTCAAGGCAAGTGGTACAAGCTAGAATCTCTACACCTGTTTCTGCAATTCTTTTCACATAATCAAGAACTTTTGACCCTTCACAAACTAGACGTACACCTGTATTCCAAAATATCAATGTACTCGGCTTCTTATCACTCTCACCAAGTAGCCGCAAGAAGCTGGCCATCAACATAGACCCGAGTTGTTCCTCTCCTCTACCCAAAGTCTCAGATTGCACTAGAATCACCTTGGACCCCATAAAACCCTCCAGTTATTGATTTGTAGTCGGACTTTTTTGTTATTCTACAACATCATCACCTATTGAATACAGCGATATTTTTAGTAACAAGAAGCCAGAAGGTATAGTCCGGCTCGTAAGTTATGCCAAGCTCGCACCCGCCCACGCCCAATACAGCTCCGGCTGGCATATGGAAACAGCGGAACCCGTAACTCAGATAGAAGCTACGATTCACGACTCCGTTTCAGAGTGGAGGTTGGTGCCGAGGTCGGCAACTCACACAGCGCGCGGCAATATTTACAGCGACCCTCATACCCTATGATGACCCAGTGATGCGCACCCGTGGGTGACTTCCGGCAGTACCACGGCTTCCCCTTGTTGGGGTTGGGAGCGAAGCGGCCGTCCTCACCCCTGTATCTGGTGCCACCATGCCTCCCTAGTGTTGAGTCAAAAACTTCCTTCATCACTGTATTTACTTCTCTCACATTCTATCACTGCTGGGAGACATTGAACATACCGTCAGAATGTGCAGCTGGAATCCTTTTCAGGTGGTCTAAAGACAACCAACTTTAGAACGCAAACCGTTGTGAAGTTCTCTATTGCAGGTTAGGTTGGTTTGCTGTAAAATGCCTCCACATAGCCTTAAGAGGAAGCATACTCGTGAAACTCGAGCTAATCGTCCCTGCTACACAAGAGAATATTCGAAGGAGGAAAAAGGGGTTAATCCCACCCCTCGGTCTGGCGATGGTCGCTGCGGTAACTCCACCGGAGGTCGAAGTCTCCTTAACTGACGGGAATGTCACAGGTATTGATTTCCAAAAGGAAATCGATTTAGTGGGGATCACGGCACTAACAGTCACAGCGCCACGTGCCTACGAGATCGCTGATAACTTCAGAGCGAGGGGAGTAAAGGTTATCTTAGGAGGTGTCCATCCTAGCGCTCTGCCCGAAGAGGCAAGCCAGCATGCTGATGCTGTAGTCATCGGAGAAGCCGAAGGAATTTGGCCCAATCTAGTCAATGATTTCAAGGCAAACAAACTACAAAGGATGTACAGCCAACGTGAGTGGCCCAGCTTGCTCAACTTGCCTATCCCCCGGCGAGACTTGTTCGCCAAAGGGGCGTACTACTTCAGGAACACGCTCTCAACAACTAGAGGCTGTCCCTATGCTTGCTCCTTCTGCTCAGTTACTTCATTCTTCGGCCATACTTATCGCTGCCGCCCGGTAGAAGAAATCCTCAAGGAGATCGAAACATTGGACCATAGGGAACTCATCGTCTTCGTTGATGATAATATCGTCGGCAACCTCAAGTTTGCCAAAGAGCTCTTTCGTGCCCTTATTCCCTATCAAATCAAGTGGGTGTCCCAGGCCTCGGTTATGGTAGCAAGAAATGACGAATTACTCAAACTGGCAGCCGCGAGCGGCTGCATGGCTCTACTCATCGGGTTTGAGACACTGTCCCCAGCCAATCTGGCGGCGGTGGGCAAGAAGGTCAATGTGGTGGAAGAATACGAAACGATAATCAGAAAGATTCACTCCCACGGTATCGCCATCCACGGCTTCTTTATCCTTGGCTTAGACGAAGACGATGAAGATGTTTTCGAACGCACCGTCCGCTTTGCCCAGAAAATGCGGCTAGAGAGCGCTTCGTTTGTTTGGCCTGTACCGTATCCGGGCACCGCTCTCTACGAATCCTTAGATAAGACTGGTCGAATAGTCACTAAAGACTGGTCACAGTATGAGTCTAACGTTGTATTTGAGCCAAAGCTAATGTCACGAGAGATGCTGCAAAAGGGGTATGACTGGGTTTGGCGTAAGTTTTATAGCCTACCCTCGATCTGGAGGAGAGTCGGAATCGCACGCCGGAATTTGAGGGACCTTTGGGCAGTGAATCTTTATTATCGAAATTTCTGGCGGAGAAACCACATAGCTGATAGATAGCACTTGTTCAAATCCCCTTCGTTTCTTAGTTAGTTAGATTGGAACTCGGTTCCGATTGAACATTAAGCCAAAAAGTGTGATTACCGGATTAGTCTTTAAGGGTGTAAAAGGTCAGGCAGACCCTAAAAGACGGTTAAATTTGGAAATAAAGGTTGTTGACAAGTAAATCGAATAAATGCACAGGATGTCCTATCTGGGGGAACAACCTATATCATCCGCTCTAACTTAATAGGCGGTAAAGTTATTGGTGGCAGGTCATGAGGAGGTCGGGGAGTTAAGCATTATCAAGCAGTGGGGACAAAAGTGTCGTCTCTGCAAACCCTGCTCTAGCCATAATCCCGATTGGCCAGCTAGATATTTTCGGTGCCCTTCGGGACTCTCACGACGAGTACCGGGAAGTTTCCGGCTCGCAGTACTTTATCGGTAACGCTGCCAAACGCCCATCGGCTGAGACCGTGCCGCCCGTGTGTTGACATGGCCACCAGGTCAGCCTTGGTTTCGTCAGCTACCTTAATAATTTCCTCTGCCGGACTGCCGGTGGTCACCTTAGTCTTTACCGTGGCTCCCTTGCTTTTGAATTCTTCCGCAGCTTTATCGAGATAGCTCTTGGCCTTCCTTTCAATTAGAGCCATCTCTTTCTCGCTATAGGGGACTTCCACGCCTGCCTCCCCGGCGGCAACATAATGAGTCATTGATGGTAATACCTGGAGCAAAGTAACTTCTGTTTTTACTTTCGGTGTCAGTTTGGATACGAGTTTCTCTACAGAAGGTAGGGCAGCTTCACCTATCTTTGAACCGTCTAGGGGAA
>JAHJTL010000111.1 GCA_018829775.1 Chloroflexota bacterium
CGCCATTGACCGGCTCAAAAACCAGGGCAGGGTCGCCGACGTGGTCTCGCGTGGCGGTGCCTTCCTGATAGGATGGATGCTGTACAATGAGCGGGAAAACCCGCTATACGAGCAGTATGACCGCCTACTGGATATTGCCCGTGAGTATGACGTTACCTTGAGCCTGGGCGATGGCCTGCGTCCCGGCAGCATTGCCGATGCCACCGACCGTGCCCAGGTGGAGGAATTGCTCACCCTGGGCGAGCTGGTGGAGCGGGCCTGGGAAGCCGGGGTCCAGGTGATGGTAGAAGGGCCGGGGCATCTGCCCCTGGACCATATTGAGACCAATGTCAAATTGCAGAAAACCGTCTGCCGGGGAGCACCGTTCTACGTACTGGGTCCACTGGTAACCGATATCGGTGCCGGTTATGACCACATCACGGGAGCCATCGGCGGTGCCATTGCCGCGGCGGCCGGTGCCGACTTTCTCTGCTACGTAACACCGTCCGAGCATCTTTCATTGCCCGATTACGAAGATGTCAGGCAGGGGGTAATCGCCTCACGCATCGCCGGTCATGCCGGTGACATCGTGAAGGGGGTAAAAGGAGCCGAGGAGTGGGACCGCAAGATGTCCATGGCGCGCAAAAAGATCGACTGGGAAGAGCAGGCCCGGCTTTCACTGAACCCGGAGCGCGCCCAGAAGGTTCATCGCCAGCATGCCACTGCCGGCGCAGCCTGCAGTATGTGTGGCAAATACTGCGCCATGGAGCTGGTGGAAAAGTATCTGGGCATCGGCTCGCCTCGATGCTAGCTTGACATAATTGTATGGGCGGCGCATTTAGCTTAGGCAGGATTTTCGGTATCCAGTTCCGTATCCACTACAGCTGGTTCTTTATCTTCGTTTTAATCACCGTATCTCTCTCATTGCAGTACTTTCCCTACGCTTACCCCGAATGGAGCACGCCGACCTACTGGCTAACCGGCATAGCCACCAGCCTGCTTTTTTTCACCTCCGTGGTGGCGCATGAGCTGGCTCACAGCCTGGTTGGCCGGGCCAATGGTATCCCGGTGAGAAGCATAACCCTTTTTATATTTGGCGGGGTGGCTCATATGGCCCGTGAGGCAACCCGGCACGGGGCGGAGTTCAGAATGGCCCTGGCCGGCCCACTGGCGAGTCTGGTTATCGGCGGTCTTTTTTTCCTGCTCTACCTTGTGCTGCAAAGCATCAGTGAAACGGTCGCTGCTCTGGCGTTCTGGCTGGCACAGATTAACGTGGTGCTGGCCCTATTCAATCTCATCCCCGGGTTTCCCCTCGACGGCGGTCGCGTCTTTCGCTCCCTTTTATGGCGCTTCAGCGGCAATTACCAGCGCGCCACTCGCATTGCCGTCGAGGTTGGGCGGAGCGTTGGCTATCTTTTTATACTTGCTGGCATCGTTCTGATGTTTATCTACCCGGGGCGCTGGTTTAACGGCCTCTGGCTGGCATTTATCGGCTTGTTCCTGACCTATGTGGCCACGGCCAGCTACCGGCAGGCGCGGTGGCAGGCGGCCCTGCAGGGAGTCAGAGTGGCTGATGTTATGACCACCACCTGCCCGGCGATATCTCCGGACATGACCATCAGCCGTGTGGTTCAGGACTATATCTTCGTCAGCGGGTATCAATGCTTCATGGTTACCGCCGACCGGGAACTAAAGGGCATATTGACCCTGCAGAATATCAAGTCGGTTGACCGGAAGGCATGGGAAACTGCATCGGTGAGCCAGGTCATGACGCCAGTGGAGCGATTAAAGGTAGTCCAGCCCGACGAGGAAGTGCTGAGTGTTATCGAACAGATGGAGGAGTACGGTATCAGCCAGATGCCGGTGGCGAGCGAAGGCAGAATCATCGGCCTGGTCACGCGCGATGATGTGCTGAGGCTTCTCTATACCCGTTCCAGACTCGGCGTATAGAGTTTCGGTTTCTTCTTTCCCTTGGAGTAGATTTTCCGACGATTATGACTTCTATTGACTTTTAAGGTCAGCGTAGTAGAATGGGGACGACACAGAGACTTGCTGACTAACCTGTAATAATAGTCCTCTTCAACGCATAGTATTTGGTGACTACATCAAGCAAGGAGAACGTTGGTTGAAAGCGGTTATCCTGGCGGCAGGTGAAGGCAGCCGAATGCGACCTCTTACCTGCACCAGGCCCAAGGTAATGCTGCCCATTGCCAATAAGCCCATACTCGAGCATTTGCTCATTGAGGCGATTGCGGCCGGTATCAGCGAGTTCATCTTTGTGGTTGGCTACCATGATGAGGCGGTGCTTGATTACTTTGGCAATGGCAGGAAATGGAATATACAGATTGATTACGTAAAACAGCGGAGGCAACTGGGCACCGCAGATGCCCTGAAAATGGTGGCTGACCTGACCGCGGGCGATTTCCTGCTGATGAACGGCGACATGATTATCGGCCGCGGGGACATAAAAGAAATGGCCGTCAAAAAAGATACCACGATGGCGGTTATTGAGGTAAGTGACACACGGGGGCTGGGCGTTGTCGAGGAAAACAAAGGCAAGGTGGTTCGCATTCATGAGAAAGAGGAAAATCCTCCCTCGCACCTGGCCAATGCCGGGCTGTACCTTCTGACGCCGGAGATATTTGACGCGATATCCCGGACTGGAAAATCGCCGCGCGGCGAGTATGAGTTGACCGATTCTTTGATGTTGATGATAGAAGCAGGGCGCGAAATTGCCTGTCGTGCCATAGGCCAGTGGCTGGATATCAGCTATCCCTGGGATTTACTGACCGCAAATGAAACATTGATGGCCGGGCTGGAAGCTCAGAACTCGGGCGAGGTTGAGGAAAATGTGGTCGTGAAGGGCCCCGTTGCCATTGGCAAGAATACCGTGGTTCGTTCTGGCTCATACATCGTTGGACCGGCTATCATCGGGGAGAACTGCGATATCGGCCCCAGCTGCTACATCAGGCCCTGTACCGCTATTGGAGACGGCTGCCATATCGGCAATGCGGTGGGGGTGAAGAACTGTATCATCATGAAAAACAGCAAACTTCCCCACCATAACTATGCCGGCGATAGCATAATCGGTGAGGGATGCAATTTCGGTGCCGGCACTAAAATCGCCAACCTGCGACTGGATAAGAAGGAGGTCTGGGTTGAAGGCATCGCTACCGGCCGGCGCAAGTTAGGCGCCATAATCGGGGACGGAGTGGAAACGGGGATAAACGCCAGCATCAATGTGGGCAGCATGATTGGCAACGGTACCTTTATCGGACCGGGGGCGGTGGCGAGTGGGGCGATTTTACCGGAATCAAGAATATTCTGAGGAGAAGACGATGAAACAAGCGGTTATTCTGGCCGCCGGCGAGGGACAGAGGCTGAGGCCATTTACCGTAAACCGGCCAAAAGTAATGCTGTTCATTGCCGGAAAGCCGATTCTGCAGTATGTGATTGAAGCACTGGCGCAGAAAGGTGTTCGTGATATCTCGCTGGTGGTTGGCTATCATAAAGAGCAGGTACTTGATTACTTCGGCTCCGGCGAGTCGTTCGGAGTTGACCTGACCTATGTCAATCAGGACCGTCAGCTGGGCACGGCGCACGCGCTGGTCCAGGCGAAAGAAGCCATCAAAGATGATTTCCTGGTCCTGCCCGGAGATAACCTGATTGCCGCCGATACCATTGACCGGTTTACCGGCGTTGAACCAGAGGCGGTGCTGGTGAAGAAAGTGGACAACCCGATGCGGTACGGCGTGGTAACCGTACAGCGCGGGACGGTGAAGGAAATCCAGGAAAAGCCGGAGGAAGCGGCCAGCCACCTGGTCAGCACCGGCATTTATGCCTTCAGCAGGGCAATTTTCGACTTTGTTGAGCCTCAACTCGACCTTCCTGACGTCGTGAACAGGATGCTCAGCCAGGGCCATAAAATCAAAGCCCTGGAAACCGATGGAGTATGGCTGGACGCGGTTTATCCCTGGGATGTGCTGAACCTCAATGCCGCCGTTCTGCAGCAGGTGCAGGCGAAATCAGGTGGTACGATTGAAGCTGGTGTTTCGCTCAAGGGCCAGGTCTCCATCGGGAAGGGTACGGTGATACGTTCCAATTCATATATTGCGGGGCCGGCCGTTATCGGGGAGGGCTGTGAAATCGGGCCCAGCGTCTGCATCTTTCCGGCGACCAGCATCGGTAATAACGTGGTCATGGCACCGTTTACCGAAGTGAAAAACAGCGTCATCGGCAACGATGTGAACATTGGGTCGGGCAGCATCATACATGACTCGGTCATTGATAATAGCTGTAGTATCGGCGGGCAGTTTGCGGCGTGCAGCGGCCAGGAGGAAGTTACTATTGATAAGGAACACCATCTGGTCAGCTTTGGGGCGATGCTCGGAGAGGGGTGCACGCTAGGCAACAGCGTGGTGGCTCAACCGGGTGTAATCGTCGGTAACTACAGCCAGATACGGTCGCTGAAACTCATCAGCGGTCGACTGCCTGACCGGAGTCTGGTGGTGTAGCTCAGGGTTAGCGGAGTATTTTATCGATATGTGCGGTATCGTTGGCTATATCGGGGAAAGACAGGCCAAGCCGATCCTCCTAAATTGTCTGGCTCGGCTGGAGTATCGCGGCTATGACTCATGCGGGATTGCGGTGGCCAGCGGCGGGCTGCAGGTACACAAGGATGCGGTCAGGGTACAGGCCCTGAAAGAGCAGCTTCCACGGCGTGTCGAAGGGAAAATCGGTATCGGGCATACACGGTGGGCCACCCATGGAGCGCCGTCGTTGGTAAACGCCCATCCGCACTGCGACTGCACGGGAAAAATCGCCGTGGTGCATAATGGCGTGATTAACAACTACCAGCAGTTGCGTCAGCAGCTTATAGAAGAGGGGCACACCTTTGCTTCCGAAACGGATACCGAAGTCATCCCTCACCTTATCGAGAAATATTATAAAGGCGACCTGGAGAAGGCGGTGGCAGGGGCGCTTGATGAGATGGAAGGCTCATATGCCATCGCCGTGCTCGTAGCAGACAAGCCCGAGCTTATCGCGGCGCGGAAGGACAGCCCGTTGATTATCGGGGTTGGTGATGGGGAGAACTTCATCGCCTCGGATGTGCCCGCCGTGCTGGACTACACCAGCCGGGTCATCTATCTGGAAGATGATGATATGGCTGTGGTTACCAGGGAAGGCGTTCAGGTAAAGAGAAATGGAGAGGCGGTTGACCGGAAACCGCAGCAGGTAACCTGGAGCGTGGAGGATGCGCAGAAGGGTGGCTACGAGCACTTCATGCTCAAGGAAATCCACGAGCAACCGAAGGTGATACGGGATACCATCAGAGCCTACCTGACAATGGATGAAACGATGGCTGATTGGGATATTCTTAAGGAGGGCGGTGAGGGGGAAATACTCTTGCTGGCCTGTGGTACTTCTTATCACGCCGCTCTGGTCGGGAAATATATTTTGGAGCAGCTGTTTAAAGTCCCGGTCAGGACCGAATTGGCTTCCGAGTTTGGCTATCTGGGGCAGAGCTCATCTCGAAGTCAGGCCATTGTCATCACGCAGTCGGGAGAGACCGCCGACGCCCTGAAAGCCATTAAAAGGCTCAAGAGTGAAGGATGCCCGGTAACCGTGGTCACCAATGTCGTCGGCAGCTCCGCCACACGCCTCGCCGACCAGGTTGTCTACACAACGGCAGGCCCGGAGATAAGCGTCGCCGCAACCAAGAGCTATACCGCCCAGCTTATGGCTTTATACTGGATGACGCTCCCCTTTGCCCGAATCGACCTGAGGCGAAAAGACAGCCTCGTCATGGAGTTAAGACAGTTGCCCGGCAAGGTGCAGCATATTCTGGACGATGAGGTAAAAATCGCGCAGCACGCCGCGCAAATTGCCAGCTACGACCATGTCTTCTTCATCGGGCGGGGGATTAACTATCCGGTAGCCCTGGAAGGGGCGCTGAAACTGAAGGAAATCTCGTACATTCATGCCGAGGGTTATGCGGCTGGAGAATTGAAGCACGGTCCCTTTGCCCTGCTCAGCAGCCAGTCACCGGTGGTGGCGGTCGTGGCGCCGGATAATACCTATGATGCCATGTTGACCAACATCAAGGAGGTCAAGGCCAGAGGCTCTCCGGTAATCGCGCTGGTCGAGGAAGGCGACGAGGTCGTTGAAGAAGTGGCCGATTCGGTAATCACGGTGCCGAAGGTCGACCCGCTGTTTTCTCCGGTGGTCAATACCGTTGTCCTGCAGTTGCTGGCCTACTATGCAGCTAAAGAGCGAGGCTGCCCCATAGATTTCCCGCGGAACCTGGCGAAGAGCGTCACCGTGGAGTAGTGGCGCGCCGAGCTGCCACAGGCAAGAGGAGACTTCGGGAGGGAATAACCCCTTCTATTTTTTTATATTCTTATAGCTTAGAATAGAAAAGTCTGAAGAAATGCCGGAAAAACTGAAAAGAAGGCTGCTTATCATTGCTGGTACCATTTCCACCGCCATCGGGATCATTGGCATATTTGTCCCGATTCTGCCCACCACCCCATTTCTCTTACTGGCAGCAGCTTGTTATCTGCGCAGTTCGCAGCGATTTTACAACTGGCTTTTAAATAACAGATTCATTGGCGCATACGTGCGAAACTACTTGCAGGGAAGAGGTATGCCGCTGAAAATAAAGATTATAACCATACTTTTGCTATGGGTAACGATTGCCTGCTCCATCATTTTCGCGGTTGATAACCTGATTATCAGGGTGATATTGTTAATAATAGCTATCGGTGTAACGGTTCATATTATACTTATAAGAACTGCTAAAGAAAAAGAAAGCTGAAAGGAATTATGAGGTGAGGAATAGGTATGGTATCAATCTAATCTGGTTTTTGTTAATGGCAATGATTTTGGCAACTGGTGGATGTGCTGAATCAGTTGAGATAACGCAGATATTCAAAGACGTAACGGCGCAAGAAGCTTCTGACTTAATCCAGCAAAATGAAGGTAATCCCGATTTCCAGATTATTGATGTCAGGACACCCGAAGAATTCAATGATGGACATATAGAAAATGCTATATTAATCGATTTTTATTCCGAGGATTTTAGAGATGAAATCGCACGGCTGGATAGGGAGAAGACTTATTTTGTGTATTGCCGAAGTGGAAATCGAAGTGGACAAGCGGTTGATATTATGGCGGAACTGGGCTTTCAGGAAGTTTACAATCTTTCAGCTGGCATAAAAGAATGGGTTGAACAGGGGTTCCCGGTTGTAAAATAGAATGTAATTAAAAGGCGGAAAAGAAGCAAATAGTTAAGTAAGAAAGAAAACGCCCTGCTTAGAGCAGGGCTTCTCTCTTTTTAATTGGTGGAGACGGGGGAGAGTCGAACTCCCCCTGAAACAATTCTTGCTTGGCTCAGTGGTTGGAGTTTGTCTCCATTTTATACATATAGAGGTGAAGTTATTACGGTTTAGTCATTAACTCTTGTCGAAGTAGGCTTACGGCCGTCCTTTTGTTGGTTAAAGTTACGTTAGGTAGGCCGTGCCAGATAAAAGGTAGAACTTTTAAGGAGACTTTCAAGTTCTGTTTTCTCGCGCACAATCCTAATGATAGAAGGCGGTCCTCCTGCCTATCCAGTAGCCTATAGCAAAGATGAGCACGGCAGCAACCCCGATTATCGTGTATAATGCCCAGCTGGGCAGGGCAAAGGGTACGGCAACATAGAATTGACTGACGCTTGTCCATTCTCCTTCGTTAAGGGCGGCATCTATAGCTCTTACTCTCCAGTAATAGGGTGTTCGCTTACCGGCAAGCTTTGGCTCCTCCTTTTCAGTGAGTATATATTCTGATTCGGCAAGCTCTGTCTTCTCCAGCAGTATAGAACCAGCCTTAAAGTCCTTATCAGTGGCAATCTGGAGAACATAGGTCACCGGTGAGCTTTCGTCAGTAACATCCTTCCAGTCAAAGGATATCGGTGATTTCACCTTTACTCCCATTCCAGGTAGTAGCGGCGGCGGTGTTTTTGGTGCTACTGATTCCACGGCAAAGGTAATCTCCTTGGCACTGGTGCCGTCGCTGGCGGTTATGGTATGGCTTCCATGCTTGCTGGGTGGCACCTTGAAGGTAGCCGTGAAAATCCCGCTGGCGTCAGCGGTGGCCGTGGCTATTATTTTATCATCATACTTGATAGTGACTGTCCCGTTGGGCTTAAAGCCAGCGCCGCTCAATGTTAGACTAGTGCCGATATTGCCCGTGCTCTGGCTGACGCTGAGGGAAGTGTGTGGTAGCGTCGGTGCTATTGGGGGTATGGTTGTAGGTGGGGGTGGGGAAATCACGGTGAACTTAGTTCTAGCTGTATTGCTGCCATCTTCAGCATCTACATTTTTGATGCCAGGTCCCAATCCAGTCGGCACATTAAATTTGGTGGTAAAGCTGCCGGTGCTACTCGTCGTTGCGGTGGCTACTCCAATGTTATCATTGAACCAGATTTCAACTTCCTTTCTCCTTCCGAAGCCTGTACCACTGGCAGTTACCTCGGTACCAGCTTCTCCTGATTGTTTGCTGAGGACTATGTCTGACTCAACGGTAAACTCAGCTGTAACTTCACTGCTGTCTACGCTAGCGGTTATGGTATGGATACCAGCGGTGCTTGGTGGAATGCAGATAATGGATGCGAATTTGCCGTTACTATCAGTTTTGGAATCGCCATCCTCTATTTTGATCTTATTTCCATCATATTTAATGGTGATTTCTTTTTTAGTGATGAATTTGCTACCGGTGATCTTCACCAGCGTGTCTACTGGGCCTTTCTTGGGATTCAGCGAAATCTCGCCACTGGTGACGGTAAACATGGCATAGGCCTGGATGAGAACGGCGGGGTTGGTATAACTGGTATATTCGCGGGTTGCACATATGTAGTAGGTCGTACCAACCTCCACCTTTTTATCAGAACTACCATCGTCAAGAACGCTGGGAATGTTGAACGTGGTTTTGATATTACCCGCTTGGTCAATCCATACACCGGCCTTCACCTTTTCATAGGTCTTAACCTGATTGCCAATATAGTAAGACGTGTTGTTGCCATTGACAGTGAGGTAGATGTCAACATACTTGTCAGTACTGGCGGTGCTGGCGCTGAAACCAGAACCAGTAATCGTAATTTTGTCACCAACTCTGCCGCTGGCAGTGTCAAGCTTGATGCTACGAGCTGCCTGGACCGACGACGCCAAGGCAAAGGCCATCAGCAGGGACAGGATGATGGTTATACCGATTATTCTGAGAGTTCTTGAAAATCCCATTTTATTACTCCTTAATTGGCACAGCACTTATACTTGCCACGAGAGTCATCTCGCCCCTCACCACGGAAGGCGAGGAAAGCAAAAATAATGATACCAATGCCTACCAGTGTGTACGTTGCCCAGACGGGCAGGGCAAATGAAGAGCCAGTAAAGGATGGCCGCCCGCTTTTGGCATGGACACCACATCCAGCCTTGGCTGGTGAATTCATTTTGCTTCTAAGAAAAGGTGGCCTCAGAGTAGCTCCTATTTTCGACAAAGGTATCGCTCTTCTCTACCGGCGCCCTTGGCAGGGACACGAGAGATTAACAATCATCCGCGGTTGATACCCTGCAAGGGCACTCAGCAGCTTTAAACCCCTATACTGCGGTGAAGTTTTCTCAGCAGCCAAGATTTACTTTGGGCTATAGGTTACCGTTACTGTCCTGGCCACCGCATCCTTCCACTTGTCCGGTTTACCTCTTGCTGCCGTAACTTTGATGGTATTCTCGCCTTCAGCAAGTTCAAGATTGGTGGAGAAACTTGCAGTCGTCCTACCTTTTGTTAATGTTACAATGGTATCATTGACCCACACTGTAGCCTTGGCATCAGATACGTAGCCTCTGACTTCAATCGGGGATGCAGTAACGGTTCCCCCATGCGTAGGGGCTGTTATTGTCAGAGTCAGTGGCTTGGCACAGCTGATCATTAGTATAGCCAGTAACAAGATGATAAGGATAGCACAAATTGACTTAGCTAATTTATTCATTTATCCACATTCCCCTTTCCGTCGTGTATTTTTAACTTTTTACTCTGAATTCACCCCGGATTTTTCTGGTTATTTCGCCAAAGGCACCACCTCCCTATCGATATCAGCTGCGTTTTTAAAACGTGGTAGCGCTTCTAATAAGAATGCTAGCAGAACAGGGTTAAACGATGGTTGAACACAAGTTAAAAGACGGTTAAAAATGAATGATTATCGGCGGAGCCTAATGGCAGGCGGGTCATACAAGGCTATATGAGCTCAGTAAGCAGCTGCTTGTTAATGGCTTGTTTCAGAATCTTGCTAAGTCGGGTTTGCCCGCTATGGCTATAAGTTTGCCTGCCCCGGCATCTAGACATACCTAAGTGGCAGCTTTATCGTGACCGTCGTCCCCAACCCGACCTGACTCTGTATATCCAGCTTGCCGCCATGGAGGTCAATGACTTGCTTGACGATAGCCAAACCCAGTCCCGCTCCGCCACTACCGGACCTGCGGGTGGTATGAACTTTGTAGAACGGCTCTGTAATGTGGGTTAAGTGTTCCTGCGGTATGCCCTGTCCAGTATCCGAAACCTTGATGACTGCCCACTCCTCTTCGTCACTCAGCGAGATTTCCACGGAGCCCTCTTTCGGAGTAAACTTTACAGCGTTATCGACAACGTTCAGTACCATCTGCTTGAGCAGATCGTGGTCCCCCAAGGCGACTACGATGTCGGGGATGGAAACCTAGAGGCTCAGATCCTGAGCCAGCACCCCTACCTCCCTAACCACCTCGTTTAGCAATTCTCGCAGATCAATTTCTTCGGGAGTAAATGTCGGGTTTGACTCTAATTGCCCGCTCAGCAGCAGGTTATTGGTCATTCGCGTCAACCTGCGCAATTCCGTGGACATCCTCTGGAGACTCTGCCTGTTTTCCTGGTCAACCGATGGTTGCATAAGCATGACATCTATCTGTCCTTGAAGTACGGCAAGAGGGGTCCTGAGGTCATGAGAGACGCCAGCAATGAACATCTCCTTGGCTTTAAATGCCGTATCAAGTCGCTGCAGCATGGTGTTCAGGGTATTGGCCAGTTCCTGAAGCTCTGGGGGGCCGGATTCTCCGGGAATTTTAGTAGCCAGATTCTTGCTCCCGATTTCCCGTACACGGCTCAGGATTCTGTCAAGCGGTTGGAACCCCTGCTGAAGAAGGAAGAAACCCACCACGATTGCCAAAGCACTGCCGGCGATACCTACAGCTAGAGTGTATCGCCACAGCTGCTTTTGAGCTGTCGCCACCTGGGCAAGGCTATCGCCTGTCTGGATCAACAGGATGGTCTTTTCAGCGGCTGGGTCATACACCGAGATGGTGTATAGCCGCAGGGCCTCGTGTCCCCTTATTTTGATAGTCTCGAATCGTCCTTCCGACATCTCCGGCAGGAGCAATTGGTTATCCATGAGCGGGACAATCGGGTCAGGAATATCGCCAAAAGTAGCGAGGACATTGCCCTTGGGGTCAGCGACACGCAAAATGGCAGGGACATACGGCAGTTCCTGCTCAGCGAGCCACTCAACCAAAGGGTCATAAGCTTCGTGGCTGAGCTTGGGGCCTAACATGATGGCATCAGCTACGATGTCCGTCCGCTCTTCGAGGCGTTGGTCGAGATCTGTGCGCATGCCCTCTACCATGACCTGTTGTGCTACAAATGCCAAGCCAACGATAATGAGGGGAATAACCAAAGAATACCATAGGAAAATCTGCCGGCGCAGGCTGATCTTCATGGAATCTCCCTGAGCGCGTAGCCAAAGCCACGCACCGATTGTATGAGGTCCGCTTCTCCCCCGGCGTTAAGTTTTCGTCTGAGGAAGTTGATATACACCTTGACCGGGTCTGTCTCTCCTTCAAATTGATAGCCCCATACACGCTGGATGATGAAGTCACGGCGTAAGGGTTTGCCTGCATACTGCGCCAACAACTTCAATAGATCGAACTCACGGGTCGTCAGCTCTATGAGACGCTTATTTCGCCGGGCCTGCCTCTTTTCGATATCAATCTCAAGGTCTCCTATTCGTATGAGGCTTTCTGTCTGGCGCGAGCGTCGGCGCATCACCGCTCTAATACGGGCAAGCAACTCTTCGAATGTAAAGGGCTTTGACAGGTAGTCGTCGGCACCGGCCTCAAGGCCTCGCACCCGCTCTCCAACCACGCCACGTGCGGTAAGTATGACGATGCCCATATCGCTGCCGGCACGGAGTTGCCGGCAGATATCGATACCATCAATATC